>CBIHQL010000114.1:0-9737 GCA_966211855.1 uncultured bacterium | reverse complement strand
GGAGTGGTTTAGATAAACTCGGTCACACTGAAAACATGAGCGTTTTCTGCCTGTGGCGATTGGTATGTCTTTTGTCTCAACCAGAACGGTAACCTACAGCCCTGTCTATACTTTAGTACCGACTTACGAATGCTTTAATCGTTGTACCTATTGCAATTTTCGCGTAGATCCCGGCAAAGATGTTTGGTTACCTCTGGCGACAGCCGAAACTCAGCTGCGGGAGTTGCGATCGCAAGGTGTCATTGAAATTTTGATTTTGAGTGGTGAAGTTCACCCCCAAAGCGATCGCCGAAATGCTTGGTTACAACATATTTACGACCTATGTGAACTTGCCTTATCGCTAGGATTTTTGCCCCATACCAATGCAGGCCCTTTAAGTTTTGCAGAGATGGCGCGACTCAAAACTGTCAATGTGTCGATGGGCTTGATGCTAGAACAACTGAGCCCCACACTATTGCAGACAGTACATCGTCATGCGCCTAGCAAGCACCCAGAAACTCGCTTGCAGCAATTAGCTTGGGCAGGAGAGTTGCAAATTCCCTTCACCACAGGGTTGCTACTCGGTATTGGTGAAACACCAGCAGAGCGCATCCAAACCCTAGAGGCGATCGCCGAAATTCATGAGCACTGGGGACATATCCAAGAAGTGATTTTGCAACCCCACAGCCCCGGACAACACCAAAGTTGGTCAGGCGAACCCCTCGCCGCTCCAGAACTTGTTGAGGTGATTGCGCAAGCTCGCCACATTCTGCCAGAGACAATCACTCTACAAGTTCCCCCCAATCTGGTTCATGACTCTCAGTTTCTTGTAGCTTGCCTCGAAGCGGGTGCTAGAGATTTAGGAGGGATTGGCCCCCAGGATGAAGTCAACCCAGACTATCCGCATCCCAGTATTTCAGCTTTAACAGAAACTCTGAGTCATGCTGGGTGGCAGTTAACGCCTCGCCTACCGATTTATCCACACTACGACGCTGAATTGCCTGTAACGCTACACCAACCAGTGCAACGTTGGCGCGATCGCTTACAAACCATGTCAGGCTCACAACAGATTACTTCAACGTATCCTTCAGGACATCTTTAAGAGCAGTGCGAGCGGCTAAGTGATTTCTCGTAGACGTGAGAATTTCTGCTTCCCGCTCCAATCTCGCACCTGTATCTTGCATCTCTAGTAGTGCCTGCTGTTCGGTAGCAACACCGTAGAGATTACTTGCTACCCAATAGGACAGCTCTAGAGGCAAGTCAGGGATGCTTTCCGGCAACTCAATTTCTTGACTGGTTAACTTGGCTGATAGATGCACAACATCCTTTAGCAGTTGTTCAACATCAGTTGCTAAAGGTCTGAGATCTTGATCAGTGGGGCGATCTTCGATCCACTCTACTAGCCCAACGCGATAAGGTTTTTCTCGGACATATTCCAAAACTCGAAATCTTTGCTGACCTAGTGTCCAAATTTTCATGCGATCGTCAGGCAAGCGATGAAACTGTACAACTTCGGCACAGCATCCTATCATTGCGGGCTTACCTTCAGCCGGATCCCACATTAAAACTCCAAAGCGGCGATCGCCCTCCAAGATCGTGTTCATCATGATCCGGTAGCGAAACTCAAAAATATGTAGTGGAAGAGGACGACCGGGAAATAAAACTACTTCTGGTAAGGGGAACAGAGGAAGTTCTCGAACCGCGATAGAGGAGGAGGATGCCATTGTCCAAATGCTTTAAAAGACAGTGCTTCTTTGTCTACTCTATCCGATCTGCGCCAGTCGGCATGACGAAATGATGAAACTGCTGAATTTTTGGCGAAAATTTATGCAACCAATAAAGAGAAAAAACCTCCACTCTCGCTAGAGAATGAAGGTTTGTCTCACCTTAAAAAGGAGTTAAAGCTTAGAGCTTCACTTCAATGTCAACCCCAGCAGGTAAATCAAGCTTCATCAAAGCATCGATCGTTTTAGAAGAAGGCTGATGAATATCAATGATGCGGTGGTGGGTGCGAGTTTCAAAGTGCTCACGAGAATCTTTGTCAACGTGGGGAGAACGAAGTACGCAATAGATTCTCCGCTTAGTCGGTAAGGGAATCGGGCCAACCGCTGTAGCGTTCGTACGGTTAGCAGTATCAACGATCTTTTCGCAAGAAGTGTCTAGAAGACGGCGATCGAAAGCTTTGAGACGAATCCGAATTTTTTGCTGCTGAATTGTTGCCATTGGAGTTTATTTGAGTTTTCTAGGTTCTGTAAACGAAAGCAATCTGCCTCAGCAGAAAGAAATCATAAATAAGAGGGAGCAGAAAAGTATGTTACCAATCTGGAACTCCTTTTCTGCTCCTAGATCATCAGCAACGAAGCATTACTTGAGGATCTTGGAAACGACGCCTGCACCGATAGTCCGGCCACCTTCACGAATAGCAAAGCGCATCCCTTGCTCAATCGCGATTGGGTTGATCAGCTCAACGGTCATCTTGATGCGATCGCCAGGCATGATCATTTCAGCTTCGCTACCATCGTCAGCTGTAAAGGTGGTGATGGTGCCAGTTACGTCGGTAGTCCGAACGTAAAACTGAGGACGGTAACCAGGGAAGAAAGGAGTGTGGCGACCACCTTCTTCTTTCTTCAAAACGTACACTTCAGACTCAAATTGAGTATGAGGTGTGATGGACTTGGGCTGAGCAATAACCATGCCCCGCTCAATGTCAGCCTTTTGGATACCGCGCAACAACAGACCTGCGTTGTCACCTGCCATCCCTTCTTCGAGGCTCTTCTTGAACATCTCGATTCCGGTAACAGTGGTGCTACGAGTATCCTTGATGCCCACCAATTCAACGGTGTCACCCACTTTAATGCGACCGCGCTCGATCCGACCAGTTGCTACAGTACCCCGACCCGTAATCGAGAATACGTCTTCAACCGCCATCAAGAAGGGCTTGTCAACTTCCCGCTCAGGGGTGGGGATGTAAGCATCTACCTCATCCATGAGTTGGTAAATCTTATCAACCCACTTGTTGTCGCCTCGTTGGGTTTTGGGGTTCGCGGTCATGGTTTCTACAGCTTGTAGAGCCGAACCAGGAACGATGGGGATGTCATCACCAGGGAAATCGTAGGAGCTGAGAAGTTCACGAACTTCAAGTTCTACGAGTTCGAGCAGTTCAGCATCATCCACCATGTCTTCTTTGTTGAGGAAGACTACCATTGCAGGAACGCCAACCTGCTTGGCTAGCAGAATGTGCTCGCGAGTCTGAGGCATAGGGCCATCAGCAGCAGACACCACCAGGATCGCACCGTCCATCTGAGCCGCACCCGTGATCATGTTCTTCACATAGTCAGCGTGCCCAGGACAGTCCACGTGAGCATAGTGACGGTTGGTGGTCTCATACTCAACGTGAGCAGTGTTGATCGTAATACCCCGCGCTTTTTCTTCGGGTGCAGCATCGATTTCGTCATACTTTCTAGCTGCTGCTTGACCGAGAGCTGCCAGGGTCATGGTGATTGCAGCGGTCAGCGTGGTCTTACCGTGGTCAACGTGACCGATCGTACCAATGTTAACGTGGGGTTTAGTCCGTTCAAACTTTGCGCGTGCCATGAATTATGTATTCCTCTTCCTGATTATGCGTTCCCTTTACTCTTGGCGATGATTGTTTCAGCCACGTTGCGAGGTACCTCGTCATACTGACTGAATTCCATCGTAAATGTACCGCGGCCCTGAGTCATAGACCGGATATCCGTGGCATATCCAAACATTTCTGCTAATGGGACTTTAGAAGTCACCTTCGCAATTCCCTGTTCGACGGTTTGGCCTTCAATGTGGCCTCTACGAGAGATCAGGTTACCCATGACGGAGCCAAGAAAGTCTTCAGGAACTTCGACTTCAACCTTCATCATAGGTTCTAACAGAACAGGAGAAGCCTTCATCACAGCTTCTTTGATTGCCATTGAACCAGCAATCTTGAAAGCCATTTCAGAAGAGTCTACGTCATGATAAGAACCATCTACCATTGTGGCCTTGAGATCGATCACAGGGTAGCCAGCCAGAATACCAGATTCACAAGCTTCTTTCATGCCCTGCTCTGCTGGGGCAATGTACTCTTTCGGTACAACACCTCCAACAATTTTAGAGACAAATTCAAAGCCAGTGCCAGGTTCACCAGGTTCTAGCTCAATCACAACGTGACCGTATTGACCCTTACCACCACTTTGACGGACAAACTTACCTTCGGCTTTAACTTGCTTCCGGATCGTCTCCCGATAAGCGACTTGAGGAGCCCCTACGTTAGCCTCTACCTTAAATTCTCGCAGCATTCGATCTACAAGAATTTCTAGGTGCAATTCGCCCATTCCAGCGATCACGGTCTGGTTTGTTTCAGGGTCAATGCTAACTCGGAAAGTTGGATCTTCTTCCGAAAGAGCCTTGAGCGCTTTAGACAGCTTCTCCATGTCTTGCTTGGTCTTAGGCTCAACCGCAACCGAAATCACAGGCTCTGGAATGTAAAGAGACTCCAGGATTACCGGAGCATTTTCATCGCAGAGCGTGTCTCCAGTCAAGGTGTCTGACAAACCGGGAATGGCTCCTAAGTCGCCAGCCCGCAGTTCATCGACGTCGATTCGGTCGTCTGCCTTTAAGACAATCAAGCGAGAAACACGCTCTTTTTTGTTTTTGGAGGCGTTGAGAATGTAGCTGCCCTTTTTCAGAACTCCTGAATAAACTCTTACGAAAGTCAAGCGACCGACAAATTTATCGGACATGACTTTGAAGGCGAGAGCTGCAAATGGTTCTGCATCGTCAGCTCGCCGCTCGACCGTAGAGCCGTCTGGTTGAGCCCCTTGAATGGGAGGAATATCAACAGGAGCTGGCAAGTAGTCAATGACTGCATCCAGCATCAGTTGAACACCTTTGTTCTTAAAGGCAGAGCCACAGAGCATGGGCACAATCGTACCTGCGATCGTGCCTTTTCGGAGAGCAGCACGGATCTCATTTTCTGTAAGCTCTTCGCCTTCGAGATACTTCTCAGTGAGAGAATCATCGGTTTCAGCAACCGACTCAATCAGCTTCAGGCGAAACTCTTTAGCTTGCTCAAGAACTGCTTCAGGGATCTCTGTTTCTTGAACATCTGTACCCAGGTCATTGTTGTAGACGTAGGCACGCATCCGTACCAAGTCAACAATACCCTTGAAGGAATCTTCACTACCGATAGGAATCTGAACAGGTACTGCGTTGGCGCGTAGGCGATCGCGGATCTGACCATAGACCTTGAAGAAGTTGGCTCCCGTCCGATCCATCTTGTTGACAAAGACCATTCGGGGAACCTTGTAGCGGTCGGCTTGACGCCATACAGTCTCCGATTGAGGCTGCACGCCACCCACTGAGCAAAAGACAGCAATCACACCATCTAAAACCCGCATGGAACGTTCTACTTCAATCGTGAAGTCTACGTGTCCTGGGGTATCGATAATGTTGATTTTGTACTCAGGCTCGCCTTCTAGCGGCTTAGTCGGGTTTTGGGGGTCACGACGTGTCCACGCTGTACTGATAGCCGCAGCGGTAATAGTGATGCCTCGCTCCCGCTCTTGCTCCATCCAGTCGGTTACAGCTGTTCCCTCATGGACTTCACCAATTTTGTGAACAACACCGGAGTAGAACAAAATCCGCTCTGTCGTTGTGGTTTTGCCCGCATCAATGTGGGCCGCAATACCTATGTTGCGTACTCGCTCAAGCGGGATGGTGCGTGACACAGCTACCTCCTTAGTCTTTGCCGCAGAAACTGGCTCTATCTGTTCAAATTCTATACTTTTGTTTCAGGGATCCGTGGCTGGAGATTAGTACCGATAGTGAGCAAAAGCTTTGTTCGCTTCAGCCATCCGGTGAGTTTCTTCCCGCTTACGAATTGCGCTGCCCGTTTCGTTTGCGGCATCCATCAACTCATTGGCTAGCTTGGAAGCCATGCTGCGACCAGCCCGCTGACGAGAAAATTGAGTTAACCAACGTAACGCCAGAGCAGTACCCCGATCAGAGCGAACTTCCATAGGAACTTGGTAAGTTGCACCACCAACCCGACGAGCTTTGACTTCCACTAAAGGCGTCGCGTTACGCACCGCTCTTTCAAAGACCTCTAAAGGATCTGTACCTGTGCGTTCCTCAATGGTTTTAAAGGCGTCGTAAATGATGTTGTTGGCAATCGATTTTTTGCCACTTCTCATAATGCGACGCACCATCATGCTGACGAGACGGCTGTTATAAACCGGATCAGGAGGAACAGGGCGTTTTTGAACAACACTGCGACGAGACATAATAAGCCTTTAGAGAAAGGATTGAGGAACTTCTATTTAGAATGCAATTCAGGGTTTACTTTCAGTGAGACGTAAGCTAGGCGAAGTTGCAGGCAACAATGATAGCCGTACAAGACGAACTAACCTAAAAGTCTCAGATTTCAAAACTCATCAGCATACTGAGTAATGGAAGTTAAGACTTCTTAAGAGCTGCGACTTACTATAGTGGCTTCTCGGCGTTAACCTAATACCAATACAAACCTAGGCTTACTTCGCTTTAGCGCGCTTAGTACCGTACTTCGAGCGACCTTGACGACGGTCTTTAACGCCGGCTGTATCCAAGGTGCCGCGAATGATGTGATATCTCACACCAGGCAGGTCTTTAACCCGACCGCCGCGAATCATAACTACGGAGTGTTCTTGAAGGTTGTGACCGATACCGGGAATATAAGCGGTAACTTCAAAACCGGAGGTAAGACGAACCCGCGCAACTTTACGCAGGGCAGAGTTCGGCTTTTTGGGAGTGGTTGTGTAAACTCTAGTGCAAACGCCACGACGCTGAGGGCAACTCTTCAGAGCCGGGGACTTAGTTTTCTTCTTCGCTTTCTGGCGTTCGCTACGAATGAGTTGCTGAATAGTGGGCATGAGTTATGGCGTATGTGGCCTATCGCTGCTTCAAACAACAAATTCTAATCTTACCGAGCAAGGGGATGCTCTGTCAATTTTTTGGTTGAAGAACCTAAAACAGGGCGATATTACGGCGATCGCACCTAAGTTTTGTATGAATAAAAGCTAACTCACTGCAAACGAGTTACCACAACCGCAAGTTTGAGTGGCATTGGGGTTGTGAAAGCGGAAACCACCGCCCATTAAGTCTTCAGAATAGTCCAGGCGCAATCCTTCCAGATAGGTCAGGCTTTGTTGATCGACCACGACCTGAACACCGTCACACGTATAGAGCTGATCGCTGGGTCGAGCTTCAGCATCAAAGCTGAGGGTGTAAGACATGCCAGAGCAACCACTCGACTGTACCCCCAAGCGAAATAGTGGATTGGGTTGGTTAGACTTCCGTTGCAGGCGTAGAACCTCATGAACTGCTGCTTTGCTGAGCTGAATCATGAATTTTTAATCGAGTTTCACAATAAAAAATTGATGCCGCTTGTAATCCGGTAGAGACTTTTGCCTGTACCCAAAACGACTAACAGCGCTAATAGTATCCTACTAGCGCTGCTGAATTAAGTTAACGGTTTACTAGAAAAGCGATCGCAACTAGCCGAGCTGTTTAGGATTTGGCACTGCGAGCGTAGTCGTCTTGAAACCGGACAATATCGTCTTCACCCAGATATTCGCCATTCTGTACTTCAATCAGCACTAAGGGAATCACGCCAGGATTTTCGAGGCGATGGCTGGTGCATTGGGGCACATAAGTAGATTGATTACTGCACAGCACCAACTCATTCTCACCACAGGTAACCTTAGCGGTGCCAGAAACTACAATCCAGTGTTCGCTACGGTGGTGGTGCATTTGCAGGCTGAGGCGGTGACCTGGCTTGACCTCAATGCGTTTGATTTTATATCCTCGTCCCTCTTCTAAAATGGTAAAAGATCCCCAAGGACGCAGCTCGGTGGCAGCGATGCTTCTTGTAGTGGTAGCTGGGGACAACGCTAGTGCGGGGATTTGGGACACTTCTTGAGCTTGAGGCTGAGCCACAGGTTTCTCTCCTTGGATAACTGTTGCAAACGGGTAATGGAGTTGAGTAAGTGGAACCCGCATGAAGGCACTACAGCAAACCATAGCAAATGCACCAAGGGCACTGTCACCCGTAAACCTGGGGATTTGCCAGATTTATACCAAGTCTTTATTTAGTAGATGAGAGCTTTAAGAGAGCTTTACCTTTTGGGTCGTGATCTTTCTGTTGCTGCTTAGTTCAAGGAGATTGCAGAAAAATACCAATCCCGTTGTGAACACGGGCAGCAGTTCGGGAAGAGCGATCGAGCAGTTGACCACCAAGCGATAGCGAGGTTGAACTCCCCCCATCTAGGTTGAGGGCGTTGATGGCTCCCATTTGCTGCACAAGTTGAGCGGTTTCACTTAAGGTTGGGCCGGGGCCACCCACACGGTTATGGACAGCAACGATCAATAAGTTGCCATCAGCCGTTTGCGCGATCGCACTGCGAGAAGCTTTTTCCTTAACAAAGGCCTGACTAAATTTTTCGTCTGCTGCATCTAAAACGATTTGACGATTTTGAATTAACAGCGGGCCTGCACCTATTATTTGTGGGTAGCGATTGAAGTCTGAAGGTAATGTTTCGTTTGAGAGCGCCAAATTGCTATTGATTGGGAAGTTCACTGCCGCACCTTGATTGGCTCGCAAGGTAAGCAGGTAGCCATTTTGAGGAATGGGAAATGTTTTTTGACCCGCTGCGCCTCCAGGTTGCTGAGTGGTGACCTGGTTGTTTTGGACAGTAATGATGACTTCGTTATCGGTGAGGGGTGTGTAGCCAGAACCCCAGTTAGTGGTATACCGAGCAATGCCAGCCTGTACGTAACCGCTGTTCAACGCTAGGATGAGAAACTTTTGCCCAGCCGCATTGGTGACGGTCTCTTGGAGGGTGAGACGGCCCATGATCACTTCGCCGTTATTGTTCCAGGCGATCGCACCTCGATTCAAAATAGGGCTAGAAATCCATTGCCCATCTCGACGAATCGCACCGAGGGGCATTTGATTTTTACGGTTGAAAAATCCTCCATTAATCGCTGCCGCTGCTTGCCATTGCTGGGCAGTTTGGGCGATCGGTGCGATGCCTACCAGTGAGTTAGGGTTGCTCCAAATCGGTTTGAGTTGTAGCCCCGGTTGTTTGGGGTTGATGGTGAGCCAAGTAACGGGAAACCGGGCATTTCCTAGAGCACGATATTCTTGTTGCCAACGTAGCCCCGGTGCCCAAGCAATGTCTCGTGGAATCATGGCATCAGGGCGCAAGTCAATCACCAAACGATTCGGGTTCGGCAGCGTTCCGATTTGGGGTTGTAAACCTGCGGGTAAGGGAACGCGCAAAGTTGTCTGATTTCCAGCGGTTTCGAGTTGCAGTGATAGCCCTGGATTGGTTGGGCGGTTTTGAGAGTTATTAGAGGTGCTATCTGTAGGACGGTTCGACTGGGTAGGAGTTAGTTTAGGGGCAGGCTTAAACTGTTGCACGACCGCAGGACTAGCGGTGGATGCTAAAGTCACCACAAGCATTTGACCTTGCTGATCGATCTGCCAAGGCGTTGAGCGAGTCAGGTCGATCACAATGCGATGACCCCAAGCTTGCCGACTTTGACGAATGGTTGTGATCTGACTCGCTGGTGTCGCGATCGCGAGCGTATTACCTGTGGTGCGAAGCTGCCAACCTGCCTGAGCTGCTAAATCTGTAATGTCGAGATAACGGTAAGCCGCACCGAGACGAGTCGTAAGCCGGAGAGGATTAATACGAGGGTCAGAA
>CBIHQL010000113.1:0-9766 GCA_966211855.1 uncultured bacterium | reverse complement strand
ATCCGCGACCTCGGCGCGGGTCACGTCTCCCGAACGGACGATCGCGTCATAGGCTTCTTCCCAACTGACGCGACGAAATGGTTGATCTAGTGACTCCCGGATCATCGGGTGCAGCAACCGATCTTTGTGCAACGATTCTGCAATTGTGGCCCCTTTGACGCAGACCATCCCCTGGCTCGAAGGATGTGCGCGATCGCCCCGTACTTGCCAAGTGGGCCGACCTTGAGCATCTCGATTGATCGGCTTACCCGCTTGGGCTGGCGGTGACACTTCGAGGCCACAGCCAACACCACAGTAAGGGCAGAGGGTTTTAGTAGAATCGGTCATAACAGTCATCCGGTACTTCTATCTTCCTGTAACCGCACGCTCAAGATCTTGGCTTAGCGACGAGCGAACTGTCTGAAAACTCAGGAGGCGTTGGGGTGATTAAGCTCCCTTATTGGGATCTTGAATCTGCTCTAATGAAGGAATTGCATTGGGATAGCTTTGATCATCGGTAGGGGCAGCGGGTGCATGAGCTGCTGCAAAGCTTTGAGGCTCTTGGAGGCAGAACGCACAGAGACTAGCACAAATGAGCGCCGCAATCCCCATGGTCTGAAACAAAGTGGCTGCATCACTGACGCTAAAGATTGTTAAATAAACAACGCCGCCAAAGTTACCATAAGCGCCAACGTTCCCTGCAATCTGTCCAGTGCTTTCTTTTTTAATCAGGGGCACGATGCCATAGGTTGCGCCACAACCCGCTTGAGCAAAGTAAGCCGAAATCATAGTCACCAAGATTGCCAGAGGAATCGGCCAGCTTTGATTGATGTTATAAGCCAACAGATAGCCTACACCAATTCCGCCTGAGATTGCTGTGAGTGCCCATTTGCGGCTACCGAAACGATCGGAGATCCAACCACCACTGGGGCGAGATACGAGATTTAAGAATGGATAGCTGGCTGCAATCATGGCGGCGATCGCATGATCTAGAGCAAAGGTGGTTTCAAAAAAGGCAGGCAACATAGAAACTGCTGCCAACTCAGAACCAAAGCTGATCACATAAGAAAATTCCAACAATGCCACTTGCCGAAAAGCATAGCGATCGCGGGGAGCATAAACCTTTTGCCCTGTGATCACCTCACGGTTAACATCCCAGGCTTTGTAGGTCTGAAAGGCAAACAGACCTGCCAAAAATACCCAAACGCCGATCATTTGGCTGGCGTTGAGAAAGGCGATTTTAGGTTGTGCTAACCGCCAAGCTAAAAGACCCAATGCCAAAATCAAGCCTAGGTTTGAGAGATTCAGTGCCCAAAAGCTTCTGACACTGGTAACTTCCATCGACCCACTGCGCTTAGGGCGACGATAGACTTGACCGCTGGGTGTATCTTGCACACTGCGAACATAAATCAAACCGTAAATCGCTGCGACAATACCGCTGAGGGCGATCGCGAGCCGCCAGTTAGTTGCCCCTCCACTGACAAAGGCCGTGCCAAGAGCGATCGCAGGTAACGCAAACTCGGCGGCAAATGCTCCAAAGTTGCCCCAACCACCATAGATGCCTTCTGCTATACCAATCTCTTTGGGCGGGAACCACTCAGACACCATGCGAATGCCGACGACAAATCCAGCCCCGACAATGCCCATCAACAAGCGACTAATCACGAGTTGATTGAAATCTTGAGCAAGGGCAGTCGATAGGCAAGGGACAATCGCAAAGACTAAAAGCACCGAATAAGTGATGCGTGGGCCGAAGCGATCGAGGATCATGCCGATGATGATCCGGGCAGGAATCGTGAGCGCTAAGTTGCAGATCCCCAGCGTTTTGATCTGCTCAGGTGAGAGGCTGAGGTCTTTGCCGATGGTGGTTGCAAAGGGGGCAAAGTTAAACCAGCAGACAAAGCTGAGAAAGAAAGCAAACCACGTGAGATGCAGAATGCGGTAGCGATCGCGGAAGGAGAAGATTTCTTGAAGCACGTTAAACCTGAAAGCTAGTAGATGAGGATCAATTCCGAAAGCTGGATGAGCGAACTAAGGCTGGGTGAGAAAACGAAAGCTGGTTAATGAGCGAGAGCAAACCGACTGTAGAGAAAGTCGAGGGCATAGTTCCGCAGGCTGTAATACTCCGGGCTTTCGAGCAGTTGGGCGCGCTCGCGAGGCCGAGGGAAGGGAATGTCTAACACCTCACCAATCCGGGCTGAGGGGCCGTTGGTCATCATCACCAAGCGATCGGCTAAGAACAGCGCCTCGTCAATGTCGTGGGTAATCATCATCACGGTGCAGCGATGATCGCGCCAGATTTGCAGCAACTCTTCTTGCAGTTCTTCTTTGGTGATCGCATCTAAGGCACCAAAGGGTTCATCAAGAATCAACACTTCAGGGCGAATGGCTAGGGCACGGGCGATCGCGACCCGTTGTTTCATCCCGCCTGATAGCTGGCTGGGTTTCTTATCTGCGGCTTCACTCAAACCCACCATTGCCAGGTGTTCGCGAACGATCTGTACCTTCTCAGCGCGGGGCTTGTCAGGGTAGACCTCATCGACACCGAGATAGACATTCTCAAAAGCCGTCATCCAAGGCAGCAGCGCATAGTTTTGAAACACCATCATCCGATCGGGGCCGGGTTGGGTGATTCTTTTGGTTTGGAGGCGCACTTCCCCAGTCGTGGGTTTGCTAAAGCCTGCCACCATATTCAGCAGCGTTGATTTGCCACAACCTGAGTGACCAATTAGGCAAATGAATTCACCCTCATAGACCGTGAAATCAATGCCCTCTAGAACCGGATATGGCCCATTGGGGGTGGGATACACCTTGGAGACGTTCTCAATTACCAAAAATGGATCGCGTTTTGGTAGCGGTGCTTGTTCCAGGTTTTGACTATCTAGAATTTGCATAATGGTGAGGCAAAGAAGGGTGTAGGGTGCCGTAACTAAGCTGCGATCGAGGAACTGGAGACAGTAGGTGCAGGTTGGTCGAGGTTGATTTCTTCGATGCGAATCTCGCGGTGGATGCTGAGGCGGTTGAGATACCCAATGGGATCGTCAGGGTTAAAGACAGTGCCATCAAAAAGCTTGAAGGAATTGCGATCGGGTTCGGTATCGGGCCAACCGAGTTGTCTAGCCGCTTCACCGTAGAGATCAACCCGTCGTACTCGTTCAAGAATCTCGATCCAGTTTTTGGGGAAGGGAGTAATTCCCCAGCGGGCGAGTTGTGTCAAAATCCACAGCCCTTCGACGCGACCGGGGCAATTAGCTTGGTCTACATGGAATTGGTGATAACGAGCGAGCGGTTGGGGTGGTTCACCAGCGCCGCGATCGTAGGGGTCGATAAACCCAGGCCGCATATACTGAGCAGCCGTGCCCACATACTGGGGTTGAGCCAAGAAGCCTAAAATTTCTTCGCGATTACGGAGATCGTCGCAATATTCACAAGCTTCGAGCAGCGCTTTCACCAAAGCAATATGGGTTTGCGGATGTTGTGCTGCCCAGTCTTCTCGTACGCCCAAAACCTTTTCGGGGTGACCTGCCCAAATGTCGAGGTCAGTGGCGATCGCATATCCTAAGCCGTCTTGAATCGCACGAGTATTCCAGGGTGCTCCGGCACAATAACCGTCAATATGTCCGCCTTTGAGGTTAGCAACCATCTGCGGTGGCGGAATCACGGTCAAGTTGACATCTTGATCGGGATCAATGCCACCTGCGGCTAACCAGTAACGCAACATCAAGTTGTGCATGGAGGCCGGATGTACCACCCCCAAGGTATGCACTTGGTCTGGGGTTTGACGGAGGGCAGCGGCAAAGTCTTTGAGGTTCTTGACGCCTTGCTCTAAAAACTTGCGGTCGAGAGTGATTGCATTACCGTTGCGGCTCAACACCAACGCCGTCACAACAGGAACGGGTGGTTTGCCATCGACACCGATCGTCATTGACAGCGGCATTCCGGCAACCATGGGGGCAGCATCTAAGCGGCGAGTCGTGATTCCTTCGGCGATCGCTTTCCAGCTAGGTTCTCGCACTAGGTTGACTTCATCCAGCCCATGCTTCTTAAAGAACCCTTTCTCTTTCGCCACGACCAAGGGAGCGCAATCAGTCAGGGGGATAAACCCAATATCGAGGTTGACCTTCTCTAAACCATGACGCGCGATCGTGATGCTTTGCTTGAGTTGGCGTTTCTTAGCCCGCTTCTGTTGATTTAAGAAGTAGAGAATTTCACTCCGCATACTGTAGTAGTTGGGGTGGTTGACGACTTCTAGGCGATGTCGAGGGCGAGGCAGCGGCACATCTAAAATTTGACCGATGTGTGACTCAGGCCCATTGGTGAGCATGACAATCCGATCGGAGAGCAGCAGTGCTTCATCGACATCGTGAGTCACCATCAAGCAAGTCACATGGCTTTCCTCACAGATTTTCATCAACTGCTCTTGGAGATTGCCGCGAGTCAATGCATCGAGTGCGCCGAAGGGTTCATCCAGCAATAGCAATTTGGGGCGAATTGCCAAGGCACGAGCGATCGCCACCCGTTGCTTCATCCCCCCTGACAACTGTGTGGGTGGTTTATCTGCTGCTGCCCGCAAACCGACTAAATCAATGTGATGTTCGACAATGCCGCGACGCTCACCCTTGGGCAGGTGCTTCATCACTTCATCGACGGCAAGGCCAATGTTTTCGCGAACGGTGAGCCAAGGTAGCAGCGAGTAGTTTTGAAATACCACCATGCGATCGGGGCCGGGGCCTGTGACTTCACGGCCTTCCAAAATCACCCCACCCCGAGTGGCGCGATCGAGACCCGCGACAATGTTGAGCAGCGTCGATTTACCACAACCAGAGTGACCAATCAGAGAGACAAATTCACCCTTGCGGATTTTGAGTTCAATATTCTTGAGGGCTACGTAACTGCCACCATTCGGGAGCGAAAAGACACGGTCAATGTGATCAACTTCAACGAAGGCAGACATGATAGTGACTCAGAATGAGGGCAGAGGGATAGAGATGAATTTAGGAATCTTAGTCGGTGTAGAAATCTATTTCTGTTCTTCAGTGACAACTAGCGAAGCGATATAGCTCACCAGTTTGTCGAGCAACAACCCGACAACCCCGACATAAACGAGAGCCAAGATAATTTCGCTAATCCGAGAGCTGTTCCACGAATCCCAAATAAAGAAACCGATCCCAACCCCACCTGTCAGCATTTCGGCAGCAACGATCGCCAGCCAAGATAAGCCAATCCCGATCTTGAGACCTGTGAAAATGTAGGGCACAGTCGCAGGAAACAGAATCTTAAAGAAATACTTTTTCTTGGAGAGCCGCAAGACCCGAGCCACGTTGTTGTAGTCTTGGGGGATTTGCTTCACACCTACAGCGGTGTTGATAATGATGGGCCAAATCGCCGTAATAAAGATCACGAAAATTGCCGATGGATTGGCTTGCTGAAACGCCGCTAGGGAGATCGGTAACCAAGCGAGGGGTGGAACGGTTCGCAGCACCTGAAAGAGAGGATCTAATGCTTTAAACATTAGTTTGTTGGTGCCGATCAAGATCCCTAAACCAATGCCCACGATCGCTGAGAGAGAATACCCGATCGCCACTCGCTTGAGGCTGGCAAAGATCTGCAACGCTAATCCTTTATCGGTGTCTCCATTATCGAAAAACGGATCGATAATCAAATCCCAGGTTTCGGAGATCACAGTCAACGGGGCTGGCAGAGGTGCTTTGGGGCCAGAACAGAGAATTTGCCAGATCATCAAAAAGATCAAGAGAGCGATCATAGGAGGGATCGCATCAGCAGCCTGTTTCCGGAGTTGCGTCAATATCTGGGTAGGCAAAGAACTCATCAGATTGCTGCGACTAGATCTGGCAGTCATGATCAAAGATTCCTTAAGACTCAGGGTTAAGAAGGATAGGAGGCAGGGAGTAGGAGCCTAGAGCACTAAGCCCCTACGCAGGAGCAAGCTAGACTTCGACTTTCTTAATCTGCAAACTCTTGAGATATTCTTGGGGGTTTTCAGGGTCAAACTTGACCCCGTCAAAGAAGGTTTCAACGCCGCGAGAGGTGCTAGCAGGAATCATGGCTTGTTGACCGATCGCCTTCGCTGCTTCTTTCCACAGATCTTCGCGGTTGACGGCATCCACTAATGCTTTTGTGTCGGTGTCTGGTTCAAAGTATCCCCAACGGATATCTTCGGTCAGGAACCAGAGATCGTGGCTCTTGTAAGGATAGGAAGCGTTATCGCTCCAAAACTTCATCAGGTGAGGGCTATTTTCGACCACACGACCATCGCCATAGTCGAAGCGACCCTGTGCCCGACCGACAATATCTCCAGCAGGCACCTTGAACCAAGACCGTTGGGAGAGAATTTGGCACATCTCCTCTTTGTTTTCCATCTTGTCGCACCACATTTGGGCTTCTTGCACAGCCATCAACAGTGCTTTGGCGGCTTTGGGGTTTTTATCTACCCACTCTGCCCGCATGGCAAAGGCTTTTTCGGGGTGGTTATTCCACAGTTCGCCTGTAGTAAAGGCGGTATAGCCTAGCCCTTGGTTTACCAATTGAGCGTTCCAAGGTTCACCAACACAGAATGCTTCCATGTTGCCGATTTTCATATTGGCAACCATTTGCGGCGGGGGAACTACAATCGTCGAGGCATCTTGGTCGGGGTTGAGGCCACCTGCTGAGAGCCAGTAGCGCATCCACAAGTCATGGGTGCCACCGGGGAAGGTCACCGCACATTTGGTTTCTTTACCCGCAGCTTTGGCTTTAGCAAAGGCATCTTTGAGGGGGTTGCTCTGGACGTTAACTTTGAGGTCTTTATAGGCGTTGGCGACCGAAATACACTGACCGTTGAGATTTAACCGAGCCAAGATATACATCGGTACTTTCTTGCCATCAGTCACCTTGCCGCTCGAAATCAGGTAGGGCATGGGTGACAAAATGTGAGCGCCATCAATACCGCCGCCTTCTGCACCTAACACGATATTGTCGCGAGTTGCAGCCCAAGATGCTTGCTTGGTGACTTCAACATCTTTCATGCCGTACTTGGCAAACAACCCTTTCTCTTTGGCAATGATTAGGGGAGCTGCATCAGTGAGGGCAATGAAACCTAACTTGGCAGTGGTGACTTCTGGAGTATCGCCTGCTGCTACGTTTACTGCTGGCGTGGGGCTGGAGGAAGACTGAGCTTGATTAGAACCAGAGTTAGAGTTGGCAGTACAGCCATGAACCAGGAGGGTACCCGCAGCGGTTGCACCAGCAGTCCAGATAAACTTCCGTCTCGAAAACTTTGTCATCCTCATTCACCAATACTTGTGTCGATGTTGTGGTGTGGCTCGCCAAAGATGATTAGATGCAGTTTGGTACTGCTTTATACCTTTTGCTACTTCAACCCTACCTGGAGCGTTTGGAAAAAATTGTTCTCTATGAGCCAAATTGCAGGTTTTTAGTACAGGATTTGGATCTTTTTGTCTGTAGCAAAGTTGACAGCGATCGCAAAGCCCATACTAAGCCCCTGCTTTTGGCTCAGCACCCTCGGCGTCAACCACTACTCGACCGACAGGACGCGCACTACAAGCCAGAATGTATCCGGCGGCGCGATCGCTTTCGGTCAAGGCACTGGGTTCACCGTCATACTTGACTTCGCCACTCACCAGCTTTTGCTTGCAAGTGCCACAAGTGCCAGCTCGACAGTTGCTGTCGAGATCTAGCCCTGCTTTTTCAGCGACTTCTAGAATGAGATCTCCTTCGGTGCAATTCACTTCTTTACCAGAGCGACTAAACGCCACCACTGCGGGTTGAGCAGGTGCTTTGCCATTAGTGCTTTCGGTTTCGGGAGCCAAGACCACAGCATCTCTGCCTGCTGCGATAAATTCCATCCCCGGCTTGGGTTTGGCACCAAAGTGATCCATTAATAGATTCCACAAAACAGGCTTTAAGTCTTCGCAGGGAATCCCTTTCATCACACAGGTGCCGAGTTCAGCATGTTTGCCGACTTTGCCACCCATGTAGATATCTACACCTTCAACAGTGCGACCATTTTTGCGGACTTTGGTGCCCATCAAACCGATATCTGCCACTTGGGGCTGACCGCAAGAGTTGGGGCAACCTGTCCAATGGAAGCGTACGGGTTGTGGGAAGTTCAGTTCATGTTCAATTTCTTGAATCAGAGCCGAAGCTCGGTTCTTGGTTTCAATCAAGGCAAAGTTGCAGAACTGTGCCCCCGTGCAAGAAACCAAAGCACGAGATAGAGGGTCGGGGTTGACCGAAAATCGCTCTAGTAAAGGCTCTTTTAACAGGGTTCCTAAGCGAGAGTCGGGCACATTGGGCAAGATCACGTTTTGCTCAACCGTTAAGCGGATCTCACCACTGCCGTAGACTTCTGCCAAGCGTGCCAGCTCAAACATATCTTGGGCATAGAAGCGACCGACTGGAACATGCAGGCCGACATAGTTTAAGCCGGGTTGCTTTTGAGCATGAATCCCAATGTGATCGCGCTTGTCCCAAACAATCTCATCTTTAGGAGCTGCGGTTTGGAGGGTGTGACCGAGTTGTTTTTCGACTTCAGCCCGGAAACGATCCATGCCCCATTCATCCAGCAGCCACATCAAGCGAGCCTTTTGCCGATTGGCACGCAGACCGTAGTTGCGATACACCAAGAGAATCGCTTCACATAAGGCCACGACATCGCGAGGGTCTACCCAGACATTCATGGATACGGCTGCCGCACACCGCTTGGCTGAGAAGAAACCACCCACCAAAACGTTGAAGCCTAAAACATCATTTTTATAGGCAGGCACAAAGGCAACATCATTAATCTCGGCGTGAACTGAGTTGTCTCGGCACCCAGCGATCGCAATATTGAACTTCCGGGGCAGGTTGGTAAACGAGGGGTTCCCTTCCCCGTTGTTGGTGATCATGTCTTGGACTTTTCGTACCAAGCCACGGGTGTCAATCAGTTCATCGGCATCGATACCCGCAACAGGAGATCCGGTAATGTTGCGGACATTATCCATCCCTGACTGAATGCTGGTTAAGCCTGCTTTCTCAAAGCGATCGAAAATATCAGGTAGATCTTCGATGCGAATGCCACGCAGTTGAATGTTTTGCCGAGTGGTAATATCACCAGCACCATCGTCGCCGTAGCGCTGCAACACTTCGCCCAACACCCGCATTTGCCCACTGGTCAAGATGCCGTTGGGAGTCCGCATCCGCAACATAAATTTGCCAGGAGTCACGGGTCGAGAGAAGACACCCAACCACTTGAGTCGATAGTCTCGGTCTCCCTCATCCATAGCTTCCCAACCAATGCGAGCAAAATGTTCTAAGTCTTTTTTGACCTCTAGACCATCTTTTTCAGCTTTGATCTTTTCAAATTTATTGGCGCTGGTTGCTGGATTGGATGCTGCGATTGTCATGGATCTACCCGTCTCACTACTGCTGTGACTCAGTTCCAAACCCTACGGGATTTAGAGAAAGCCAACGATTTGCTATCAGCTAACGGTATGCGGACTCACAATCAAGATTCGTATCAGTAGTTACAAAACATTAACGAATATGAAGCTCTTACATGGGTTCTATGCTGTTTCGTCATGAATTGCGATTTTGACTGCTATTGAGAGTGACAGAACCACGGTAGAAATAGAAATTTCTGATTTTGCAACAACAGATACAAAAACCAAAATTTAGAAATGTTAGTTCAATGAAATAAGGGCCTGCCCTTGGATAAGAACTCGGCCCTTTTGGTGATGTATTAGTTGCGATTATTGCTGCTGTAAGCTCAACTTAATTGCTGAGAAAG
>CBIHQL010000112.1:0-9829 GCA_966211855.1 uncultured bacterium | reverse complement strand
GGCGCAAGTTTTAGATGATTTAGAACTGGGAGGCTCTACCTTCAGAAGTTTAGTTCCGGTGACAGAACCTCACCCCCACTACTTATTGTTGTTAGATTGTCTGAACTGTCCGGAAGATGCGATCGCAGTTCAACTCGATACAGCTCTCTGTGAATCTCCCCACTATCACCAGGCTCGATTATTAGGTCAGCTTGCTCCGGCGGCGGTGTTGATATCACCGACCATTCAAGAGTGGGTGACCCAACAGCAGATTCAAGCGGGCAAAAAGTGGGGAGACATTAAATATGAGATCTTAGCGACGCAGCCTTTCGTTAAGCCTCAACTTTGACGCCGCGCCAGAAAGCAACGTATCCCTCAATGTTTTTAGCGGCTGACTTGGTTTCAGGGTAGTACCAGGCGGCATCTTTGTTGGTCTGCCCATCGACCTCAATGGTGTAGTAGCTAGCAACGCCTTTCCAGGGGCAAGTGGTGTGGGTGCTGCTGTCTTTGAAGTATTCGCGATTAATTGCATCGGGCGGGAAGTAGTAGTTGTTTTCGACCACTTCACAGCGATCGCTTTCTGCCAACACGGCACCGTTCCAAATAGCTTTGGGCATGATTGACTCCTTTCGGGGTTATTTAAGGGCGATCGTTGGTCAATTTTGATTAAGCACGGACAGATTAAATCCTGTCCCAAACCGATCACGATTTAAAGTTTAGTCAGAATAAGGTGAAAATACCGCTATTAGCGTTCACAAAAATTGAGTGTATTCTTTGCACCTATTCTGATATCTGATACCTAATAAACAAGCTGCTAATTGTTTGAAATTACATAGAGATTAAGCCATGAATCGAGCCAACCTCCCTACTATTAAGTTAACTCAGCCAGAACGGGAAAACCTCCAGCGTTTGGTTGACTACCAGTTCGTCAAGAGCTTGCCAGAGGTCTGGTCGATCACGGCACAACGCTTTGGCAATATCGTCGCCTTAAACGATCCACACGCTAAGCCTGCGGTCACCTTTACATACGCCGAGCTGTACCAAAAAATTCGGCAGTTTGCGGCAGGTTTGCAAGTGTTGGGTATTGGAGCAGACAGCAGCACCGAGCCTGGGATTCCACCCCGCGTCGCCTTGATTTCTGACAATAGCCCTCGTTGGTTTATTGCAGATCAAGGCATTATGACAGCCGGGGCAGCAGATGCAGTGCGGAGTTCGCAAGCTGAGCGCGATGAATTGCTGTTCATCATTGCGGATAGTGGTAGTAGTGCCGTGGTGGTCGAAAACCAAGCCACCTTGAAAAAGCTGCAATCGGGACTAGAAGAGTTGGCGATCGCATTTGTAGTATTACTTTCCGACGAAACACCGCCAGCAGACAGCAAACTCAAAATTCTCAATTTCTCTCAACTGCTAGAACTCGGCGCTCAGCAAGACCTCAAACCTGTAGCTCTGACCCGTGATTCTCTTGCCACCCTTATTTATACCTCTGGAACTACTGGCAGACCCAAGGGCGCTATGCTGAGCCACGGTAACTTATTACATCAGGTGAGCATGCTAGGGTCTGTGGTGCCGCCTCAGCCGGGTCGTCTAGTGATGAGCATCTTACCGAGTTGGCACGCTTACGAACGCGCCTTTGAATATTTCGTGCTGGGTCAAGGCTGTACCCAAATTTACACCAGCATTCGCTATGTCAAACAAGACTTGAAGCAATACAAACCGAGCTATATGGTTGGGGTGCCCCGGTTGTGGGAGTCGATTTATGAAGGTGTGCAGAAACAATTCCGGGAACAGCCTGCTAAAAAACAGCGTTTGATCAACTCCTTAATGAGTGCCAGCCAACGCTACATTGAGGCACGCCGACTCTCTCAAAACCTCAGCCTAGAACATATCAACCCATCCCGTGCTCAACGGTTGGTCGCTTCGGTCAAAGCAGCGGCACTAGCTCCTGTTCATGCTTTGGGCGATCGCTTAGTCTATCGCAAAGTACGAGAAGCCACCGGCGGCAACGTTGACTTCTTGGTCAGTGGTGGCGGTTCTCTGGCTAAACACCTCGACAATTTCTTCGAGATTATTGGCGTCACACTATTGCAGGGCTACGGCCTCACAGAAACCTCTCCCGTCACCAACGTGCGGCGGCCTTGGCGGAACTTCAAAGGCGCTTCTGGGCAACCCATCCCCGGTACCGAAATTCGCATCGTAGACCCCGAAACTCACAAACCATTACCTACCGGACAGCGGGGCTTGGTTTTGATCCGAGGTCACCAAGTCATGCAAGGTTACTACAACAACCCCGAAGCCACCGCCAAAGCGATCGATGCAGAGGGGTGGTTTAACAGCGGCGACTTAGGTTGGGTCACCCCTGACAACGACCTCGTTCTCACCGGGCGCGCCAAAGATACGATCGTCTTGACCAGCGGTGAAAACATCGAACCGCAACCGATCGAAGACGCCTGCCTGCGTAGCCCCTATATCGACCAAATTATGCTGGTGGGGCAAGACCAAAAAGTGCTGGGGGCATTGATTGTGCCCAACGTCGATGCCTTACAACAATGGGCCGCCAGCCAAAACTTGTTGATTCAACTGCCCGACCCAGAAGCTCCAACCGCCTTGCCAGACGCTACTGCGATCGCGATCGACGACAAGCGCATTCTCGACCTGTTGCGCCAAGAGCTGAACCGCGAAGTACAAAACCGCCCCGGCTACCGACCCGACGATCGCATTGGCCCCTTCCGGCTGATAGTCGAACCCTTCTCAGTCGAGAACGGCATGATGACCCAAACCTTGAAAATCCGGCGAAACGTTGTCATGGAACGCTATCAAGGTATGATTGACGGCATGTTTGCCTGATCGCTAGGCTGACGCACCGTATACAAACCCAGCATTGTTTTTGCCAAACCACAATTTTGCTAAAAACACTGCCTTGGCCTCCATCTGCCATCGTGTGTGGTGGTTGCCCATTTTTAACCTATAAATTTCTCAAGTGAAATGTCTATGGACGTCTCCAACTCTCAATTACTGCTGAAACGCGCCATCACCATCAAAGCGATCGTCACCCCCCGCTGGAAAGAAGAAGCCCAGCAGCAACTGCAAGCGCAAATCAATCAGCTCGATAGCCAATTGCAGCAACTCGAAATGCAAGGGCAGCGGATGATTGCCGAAATTCAAAAACAGAGCCTGCAACCCCCCGGCCCTCAAACCGTCCAGCAAATCGACAACATTCAAACCCAAGTCAACCAGAAAAAAAGCGAACTGCTAGAGCAGAAAAACCAAGTGCTGCAACAGCTTCAGCAAGTCCAGATGCTCGAACTCAACCAAGAAGTCAACCAAGGCCAAATCGAAAGCATCTTCCGGCTTGAAGCAGGCGACAACCTAGTTCAAAAAATGAACGTAGAAATCCTGCTCCGCGACGGCATCGTCGAAGAAATTCGCGGCGACGTTTAATAACCTCTGAGAGACTGGTTGCCGGAATCAATATTCTGCATTGGCTCCCTAAATTCTCTAGGGTTGTTTTATGCAGAAACAGAATCCCGAACCAGCCCCCCTAGCCCCCCAATTCTGGGGGGAACCTGTTGTGAGCCGTGATTACCCTTGTCTCACAGCAATTCTTAAGTAGGTCAAAAGTAGGCCAAACCTTTAAGCTCACAGTTAACTGAGCTAGTTAAGACTTTCATAAGCCGTTAACCCTCTTATCTGGAGGGGGTCTGGGGGACGCAGTCGTCCTCCAGTAGGGGGTTTGGGGGAAACTCCCCCAAGGCTCGGCTCAAAAAACTTCAGCGTGACAACCCAACAACTCCTATAACTTTAAAGATCGCGATCGCGCTTGGCACCGTTGTCGCGATAAAATGCGATCTGGCTTTGCTCCAGTTTTAACGACTTTTATTGATTCAGAACACCAGCCCATGATCAACGAAGTATTCATGCCTGCCCTCAGTTCCACCATGACTGAAGGAAAAATTGTTTCTTGGGTCAAATCGCCGGGTGACAAAGTAGAGCGAGGCGAAACCGTCCTAGTTGTTGAGTCTGATAAAGCAGACATGGACGTTGAATCCTTCCATGAAGGCTATCTCGCCGTGATCATGGTGCCCGCTGGTGAAAGCGCCCCGGTGGGAAACACGATCGCCCTGATTGCAGAAACCGAAGCCGAAATTGAAACCGCCAAGCAACAAGCCAGCAACAAATCTGGGGGTGCGTCTGCGGCTCCGGCTGCGGCAGTCGTCACCACCGAAGCGCGTCAAGAAGCGATCACCACCGTTGCCAGTGCTCAAGGCGGTCAAAACGGCACCAGCACAATCGCTCGGAATGGTCGCACAATTGTCTCGCCTCGTGCCCGCAAACTTGCAAAAGACTTCGGCGTAGACCTCGCTACCCTCAAAGGCAGCGGCCCCCACGGTCGGATCGTTGCTCAAGATGTGGAAGCGGCGGCTGGCAAGGCTCCTCAAGTCCAAGCAAATACTGCGATCGCGGCTCCGGCTCCTGTCACTACCCCGGCTGCTGCCACTGCGAAACCCGCTGCGGTTCCGGCTCCTGCGCCTGTGGTTCCCGGTCAAGTCGTGCCCCTCAACACCCTGCAAAACGCGGTGGTGCGGAACATGATGGTGAGCCTCAGCGTACCCACCTTCCACGTTGGCTACACGATTACCACCGACAACCTCGACAAGCTCTACAAGCAAGTCAAATCGAAGGGTGTCACCATGTCGGCGTTGTTGGCAAAAGCCGTCGCTGTCACACTGCAAAAACACCCCTTGCTGAATGCGAGCTACACCGAGCAAGGCATCAACTACCCCGCATCAATCAACGTTGCGGTGGCTGTGGCAATGGATGATGGTGGTTTGATTACCCCAGTACTGCGCCAAGCCGATCAGATGGATCTCTACTCGCTGTCTCGCACTTGGAAAGATCTCGTCGATCGCGCCCGCCTCAAGCAGTTGCAACCAGAAGAATATAACAGCGGCACCTTCACCATCTCTAACTTGGGTATGTTCGGGGTCGATCGCTTTGATGCGATTCTGCCTCCTGGTCAAGGCTCAATTCTGGCGATCGGGGCTTCTCGACCTCAAATGGTGGCAACCGAAGATGGCTTATTCGGTGTGAAGCGGCAAATGCAAGTCAACATCACCTGCGATCACCGGATCATCTACGGTGCCCACGCTGCTGCCTTCTTGAAGGATCTCGCAACCTTGATTGAAACCAACGCACAATCTTTGACGCTCTAATCTTGTAGCGTTCAATTGAATGATTTGAGGTGTCGCGATCGCTGGAGATCGGGGCACCTTTTTTGATGTTTAAGTTCTCGCAGACCTCTCCCCAAACCCCTCTCCTGCAAGGCGAGGGGCTGTGATTCTGGCTCCCATTCCCTGGAGGGAAGGGGCTGGGGGTTAGGTTTTCAGGTGATTTGAATGGGAGAGTGATCTGTATATCAGCACCAAATTGCTTAGCGACCTAGTGGTTTGGGAATCATGCCAAGGCGAGAGAGCATGTCTTGATCTTGATCGGCTTCTGGGTTAGGGGTGGTGAGCAAAACTGGCCCTGTGAAGATCGAGTTTGCCCCAGCGAATAGGCAGAGGGCTTGTAATTCCTGGCTCATCTCCAATCGTCCAGCCGAGAGGCGCACCATGGCTGAAGGGAATAAGATGCGAGTGGTCGCAATCATCCGCACCAAGTCAATCGAGTCAATGGGTTCAGCGTCTTGAAGTGGCGTGCCCTGAACGGGAACCAACGAGTTGATGGGGATGGATTCAGGAGCAGGGTCTAAACCTAACAAAGCCTCTAAGAGTTCTAAGCGATCGTCGAGAGATTCGCCCATGCCCACAATACCGCCACAGCACACCGAGATGCCTGCTTCGCTGACAGCCTTGATGGTGTCTAAACGGTCTTGGTAGGTGCGGGTCGAAATAATCTGGTTGTAATACTTGGGGGAGGTGTCGAGGTTGTGGTTGTAAGCGGTTAGCCCTGCTGCTTTGAGGCGTTGCGCTTGGTGGGGCTTGAGCATCCCTAGCGTGCAGCACACTTCCATTTCTAAAGCGGCGACTTGCTCCACGATGCCGAGCACTTGCTCAAATTGGGGGCCATCTTTTACCTCTCGCCATGCTGCACCCATACAAAAACGGGTGGCTCCATTGGCTTTGGCAAGTTGCGCTTCTGCTAGAACGGCCTCGACATCCATCAAGGGTTCAGGTTCTAGCCCAGTTTTGTTGTGGACGCTCTGAGAACAGTAACCGCAGTCTTCGGGGCACAGGCCAGTTTTGATGTTGCTGAGTGTGCAAAGCTGCACCGCGTGCGGATCGTGATGCTCTCGGTGAACGCGCTGAGCCTCAAACAGCAGGTCGGGCAGAGGCTGGTGATAAATTTCACGAATTCGATCAAGCGTTGCAGACATAGCGCACATCGTAGCGGAAGGAACTGGGTAGCGGGGAAGAACACCCCTAGTAGAGATTATCAGTCGAAGGGGTCTGGGTTGAAGCGATCGCTCAATAATGAGAATATTGCCGCGATCGCCAAGCGGTTAAGCTGATTGTTGAGTTACTATTGCCGAGTATTGAAACTTCCTCAATAATCAATAGCCGCTTGAGATGGATGATTCATTAGACCCACCGTTAAGATTGCCGCCACAAGAGCCTGTTGGAGACCTTGTTTGGGTCGTAGGTGGTGAGGTGGATGAGTGTTCCGTATCGCTAAGGTTCTTTGGTGAAGATTTAGATCCTGATGAAGTGACACAAGTACTTGGTATCACACCGACTGGATCGTATAGGAAAGGGGATGTTTATCGCGGTAAGAGAACTGATATTACTCGTAGCACTGGCTCATGGCGGTATTCGATTAAAAAACGTGCTGGTGTTTCTCTTGAGGAGCAAATTAATCATTTACTTGATCAGTTGCCATCAGATTTAGAAGTCTGGGGAAGACTAACAGAGAAGTTTAAAGCTGACTTGTTCTGCGGATTATGGTTAAAGCAATGGAATCGCGGTCTTGAATTGACTCCTAAAACGCTTCAACGAATGGGTGAAAAAGGACTCATTCTATCGTTGGACATCTATGCTATTCATGACGATGAAAGTGAGGACGCTACTTAATCAATTGTTGAAGTATTATCTCCAAGGACTAAGGCTGGCGAGCGCGATCGCAAGTTTACCCACTACCGCACCTGAACAACATTGCAAGAGTATATGTTATCGACTCAGAACGCATTAGTGCGGAATGCCATCGTCGCGGTGAAAGGTCGGCTCTGGGTTTACGCAAATTACACCGCTACTAATGAAAATGTGTTAACGAGTATCAGTCTATAGTGTGCGATCGAATTGTTATAAGAGAATGTGCAGTTAGCGCAATAAAGCGAAGATATTCACATAAATCAACTCTGGACGTTTAAGCCAATTGATTATGGAAGGTTTGTAAATTGCAAAGGCTATACTTGCTAGTAACCTAAATTAATACGATATGAGTATGCAGAGAAAATGCTGACGGATAATGAGTTGATTGAAGAGATAAAGCGATGTTGGAACCCTTGGTCTTCAAGAGCAGGGATTTTGATACAAAGATTTGATGGTTTTTGGCATTACGGTGTAGCGCTGTCAGATAATTTAGCAGTCTCTTGGGGGCCTATTAAAGCATCTCAGGTTCATAATCAGGGCTTTCTAGATGTGCATGAGTGTGGTCATGAATTTAGAAATGCTATTCAGGTTCCGTATTTGACTAAAGACGAAATATTCAAGAGTTTGATCGCGTCTGTTTCAGCATTTCACAATAAATGGGACTATGGATTTCAGGGTTGGAACTGTGAGCATTGGGCGCGCTTGGTGGTGAGCGGTCAACCGATCTCCTATCAAGTTAAAGAACAAGTATGCGGAATGTTTGATGCTTTTGGAGTTTTGTGTTTTAGAGGTGAGGCTATAGAGCAACTGAACAAGTATAAAGTTGAGAGGTGGTAAATCCTATCTGAAAATTTAGGCATAGCAGATTGATTAAAATTATTTTGGAAAAAATTTATATATCTCCGAAGCGGCTAATACTTATTAGCTATCTCTACCTTAAATCTTGTCTTCAACTTCTTGGGATCGATAATGTTGCAAAGTAGTGATGAGGTAAGGGGCGATCGCTTTGGCGTAATAGAGAAGTTAGGAGGCGATCGCAGTTAGGAAATTAGAGTAGTGGTGCATCCAAATCGCCGGTTGGTTCGTACTATTGCCGGAAGTCTAATTGATTCAGGCTAGATACGTATGAACAAAGCCAAGCGATCGCTTTTTAATTTCTTGCTGGGCACGATCACCTGTGTGTTGCTGATTGGCCTCTCGACAGCACCCTCCTTGAGTAAACCTGCATCCAATGGGATCGCCACATCTCAATCTGCTCAACCCACACAAATGCAGAACCCGATCAATCAACATTTGATGGCAGATTTGCAAGAAGCCGAGTCTGTGCTCATGGCTCAGGGTATGTCGGGTAGCGCCATGCAACGCTATGCAGCCATCCTGATGAAGAATAATGTGGTAGGCAGTACACCCTCAACGATGGCAACCGGGGTAGCGGGGGCAGCCTTAGTGGGCGATCGCCTCATTGTGCGGGGAGACTTTAGCGGCCTGTCTAGCGCTTTGCGAGATTACGAAACAGATCCCGTGAACCCTCCTAACCCCAACATTACCTCTGCGGTTCACATTCATCGGGGTGAACCTAATCAAAATGGGCCGTTCCAATATGCGCTCACTGTGATGCTGAACGATACTGGCATGGGTGGTAGATTTTCTGGAGAGTATACCCTGACTCCTGAGCAGCTACAGGCACTCTCTGATGGGCAACTCTATGTAGATATCCACACCAAGCAGAATCGAGCGGGCGAACTGCGGGGCATTTTTCAACCCCTCTAATCTAGCGCGTGGTTTATAGCTGAAATAATCATGAGAGTAGCTGTTAAGTATAGTCTGGTGCAGGTGACGTAGTATACTTGCGGCTGAAAGTCTAACGAGTACACGGACAAACTCTTAGAACGAATGGAGCTATTTTCAGGGTTCTAGCGATCGCGGTTGTCGGTGTTTTCAGGCTCGTTGCTTCTCTGAATTCCCACCTCTGGGTATTCATCTCCAATACCAAATTCTTGCGCGTATGCAGTCTGAGTCATCTGCAAATCAATCTCCTCCTGCGTCAAACCAGACAGATGCAGAATTGATTTTGGCATTGAGCAAGGGTCAGACTGCTGCGCTTGGTATTCTCTACGATCGCCATGCTGGGCTGGTCTACGGACTTGCAGTCAATGTTTTGGGTGATGCTCAAGAAGCAGAAGACTTGACCCAAGATATTTTTCTAACTCTGGCTAAGGGGACTACATACGACCCCCAGCGAGGCTCCCTGCGCACCTTTTTGGCAATCTTGACGCGATCGCGGGCACGAGATCGATTGCGATCGCGCAGCAATGCTCGTCAGACGCTACAACGCTTAAATCTGGATGGACAGCCTGAAACTGGAACGAATGCCCCCCTAGATCAAGTCTTTCAACAGGAGCAATCTCAGGAAGTTAGTACCGCCCTCGCGCAATTATCAGACAGCCAGCAGCAAATTTTGAGAATGGCTTATTACGATGGTCTTAGTCAGACAGAAATTGCTAAGCAACTAGAGATCCCCCTGGGGACGGTAAAGGCCAGAGCCAGAAGAGGTCTGCTCAAACTGCGCCAAACCCTCACAAGTTTTACGAGATAGTACAGTGATGGCTATGTCAATGCCTTCGGAAGAGTTACAGCTACTCATGGCGGGTTATGTTCTGGGTGACCTCAGCTTGGAGGAGGCAGCAGAATTTGAGCGGCTATTGGAGCAAGATCCGGCGATCGCGGCAGAAGTTGCCCAGATACAAAATGCTTTAGAGACCTCT
>CBIHQL010000111.1:0-9847 GCA_966211855.1 uncultured bacterium | reverse complement strand
GGTGAAGGTACACCGCGTGCCTGTGGGGTATAGCCACGACTTCTTTCATTGGGTCGTGAATATGAATGAGAGCATGGGCCGCCACGGTGGCAAGTTGATCTTAGAAGATGGCCCCTTCGATCTAATTCATGCCCACGATTGGCTGGTCGGAGATGCGGCGATCGCCCTCAAGCACACCTTTAAAATTCCCCTCATTGCTACCATTCACGCTACCGAATATGGTCGCTACAACGGCATCTATACCGATACTCACCGCTACATTCACCGCAAAGAGACTGATTTAGCCTTCAACGCTTGGCGAGTGATTGTCTGCACTGAGTACATGCGCCAAGAAGCGGGTCGTGCCCTAGGTAGCCCCAGCGATAAAGTCGATGTGATTTACAACGGCATTCGACCTGAGAAAAAACAGTGTCACCCCGATTTTGACTTTTGGGGCTTTCGGCAGCGATTTGCAGACGATGACGAAAAGATTGTCTATTACGTCGGTCGAATGACTCACGAAAAAGGCGTTGCTGTCTTGATTAATGCAATGCCGAAAGTGCTTTGGGAAATGGGTGGGTATGCCAAACTGGTGATCATTGGCGGCGGCAACACCGATCACCTCAAGAAACAAGTATGGGATTTGGGAATTTGGCATAAAACTTACTTCACAGGCTTCATGTCCGAAGAAGACTTGAACAAGTTTCAAACTGTAGCCAACTGTGCAGTCTTCCCCAGCCTCTACGAACCATTTGGAATTGTGGCGCTGGAGAGTTTTGCCGCGCGAGTGCCTGTCGTCGTGTCAGATACGGGCGGATTGCCAGAAGTGGTACGCCATACTAAAACTGGGGTGGTGACTTGTGCCAATAACCCAGATTCGCTAGCTTGGGGCATTTTAGAAGTCCTGAAACACCCTCGCTATGCTCAATGGCTCACTGATAACGCCTATGAAGATTTGGAGCGGCGGTTTAGCTGGGCTAAGATTGCTCAACAAACGGAAGTGGTTTATCAGCGGGTGGCGCAAGAGCGATCGCAAGTCGATTGGTAGCAAGGAGTAGACATGGATAGAGGTGAGCGGTGGCATTGGCTGAAAGAATCTACCCTGCTGGGTTCGCTCTCTGATCCGGTGCTAGCAGCGATCGCCACAGCCATTGTCGAAGAACCGTTTCAAGAAAATCGCCGCCTCATCCTCGAAGACACCCCTCCAGACGCCCTCTACATTCTCAAAGCAGGGCAACTCGAAAGCTATCACACCAGTTTGAATGGCCCAGCCAAAGCCGTGGGTCTCCTTCCTGGCAGCATCCTCAACCTGAAAGAACTGTTGCTAGAGCAAGTCGCTGAGCAAACCGTGATTACGTTGAGCGATGGGCTGCTATGGAGAATCCCCCGCGAACCGTTTCTAGAGCTGGCGCAACAATACCCAGAGATTAGTCGCATTTTCTCTCGGCAGTTAGCCGCAGAAGTCGATCAGTTAAGCTCACAACTCGCGTACGAACAAGAACGTCAAACCGCACTCCGACCTTATTTAGTGCCCAAAGTAAAGCGGGGCATTGTTGGTTCTAGCCGTTATGCAGTCCGGTTGCGCCAAGACATTAAAAAAGCCGCCAGCGATCGCCAGTCGGTGTTGATTTTTGGTGAGCCAGGGTTAGGCAAAGACAACACCGCTACTTTGATTCACTTTGGCTCGCGCGATCGCCATGAGCCGATGATCAAAATCAACTGCGATACGCTGCAAGCCAGTGGTGCTGAGTTGTTTGGTCGTGCAGGCGGTAAACCAAGTTTGCTGGAATGGCTCGGCAACGGCACGCTACTACTCAACAACGTTCAAGAACTACCTGCCCCCTTATTAGAAAAACTGGTCAACCTGCTGGAAACAGGCACCTATACCCCAGTCAGTCGGGAAGGAGAACCCCCACCAGAACCTCGCTCCAGCCAAGCGCGGATCATGATGGTGTCTGAGAAAATCTTGCCGCAACTTGAGCGCAGAGGCGTAGTCGGTCACATTCTGAAAGTGCCACCACTACGAGTTCGGAAAGCAGATATTGCGGCTCAAGCCGAGTACTACATCAGTTTGTATTGTCGGGGCAAGCGCATTCAGCGGCCTCATGTGTCTCCAGAAGCGTTACGACGATTGCAAGGTTATGACTTCCCCGGCAACCTCACAGAGTTAGAAGGCTTGATCGGACGAGCGATCGCCCAATCTAACGGTGCCAGCGAACTGACCGAAGAAGTCTTTTGGTCGGTAAGCGGCAAAACCAAACGCTTCCGGGTAAACCTGCTAAATTCCTATCCTAAATTTCGGCAGTTTCTCCGCAGTGATTGGTGGCCCGATCGCATCAACTTTGGCTTCACCTTCGGAGCTTTTGCGGTTGTCGTAGCGATGTTAATGCTGGGGCCGCAAACCCGTGATACCAATATTGCCTTGAACCTGTTTTGGGCTTGGTGGTGGCCTCTGATTTTACTGGCCTTTCCGTTTGTGGGGCGGCTGTGGTGCTCGGTGTGCCCATTCATGATTTATGGCGAACTGGCTCAGAAACTCTCGCTGCGACTGTTTCCTCGCCAATTGCTGCCTTGGCCTCGTCACGAAGCCGAGCAATGGGGTGGTTGGTTTTTGTTTGGGCTGTTCACCCTAATTCTGCTCTGGGAAGAACTGTGGAATTTAGAAAATACGGCTTACTTGTCGGGGTGCTTGCTGTTGCTGATTACGGCGGGGGCAGTGATTTTTTCGCTACTGTTTGAACGGCGATTTTGGTGCCGCTATCTGTGCCCAATCGGGGGGATGAATGGCTTATTTGCAAAGTTGGCAATTACCGAACTCCGGGCTCAGCAAGGCATTTGCTCAGCAACTTGCACAACTTACCAGTGCTACAAAGGAGGGCCCGAAAAAGGCGAAGGTCAAGAAACCTTGGGTTGCCCGCTTTATTCTCATCCGGCTCAGCTAGAAGACAACCGCGATTGTGTATTGTGCATGACTTGCCTCAAAGCGTGCCCCCACCGCTCGGTAGAAGTGAATTTGCGGCCTCCCGGCATTGAGCTTTGGACGACTCACCAGCCGACCTATGCCGAAGTCGCACTGCTATTTTTGTTGTTTGGCGCTGTGTTGCTCCATCGCCTGCCCGAAATCGCAGCGCTCTTAGGTTGGAATTTGCACCTCGATGTCTTTGCCATTCATGCAGGGGTATCAGTGCTGGCCTTGCTGCTACCTGTAGCGATCGCTCTCTTGGCTCAAGGTGTGCTCCAACTGATCAACCGCCCAATGAAGCCCCGTCCATTTTTAGAACTCGCTTATGGTTATTTACCGCTGGTGTTAGGGGGGAGTTTGGCGCACTACTTACGTTTGGGGCTAACCGAAGCGGGACGGGTGATTCCGGTGACGCTAGCAACGTTTGGCTACAGCAGTATCAATGCCCCGATCGCGATCGCAGACTCTGCGGTTATAGCCTTTCTCCAAGCCATAACTTTGATTGCTTCGGTGTGGTTGAGCGTGATTTTGACCCAAAAGATTGCCCGCCAACCGCTTCTGAGTTTGCTACCCCAACACCTGGCTACTTTTGCGATCGGTTCTGTATTTTGGAAGCTGATTGTTGGCTGGTAAAAGCTGGTTTCTGAAGCTAATCACTGACCTTCAGCAAACCCATGTCTAAATGCTGGGAAATCCGTTGAATTTGCTTCAACTCATCAGGGCTGAGGGCATAGTCTGCGGCGATCGCTTGGAAAAAATAATGCTCATCATCCCGCGTAATTTTCCCAGTCATGAAAATGCGTCGGGCGATCGCGGCTAAATCGATTCTAGAGGCGGGGGCTTGGTAGTGAGTCATCATCAGGAAAGTAGCTTGAGGGGCAACCAATAAAAGCTCTTATACGTATATTTGCTGAATTATGAAGTTTTTACCCCCTCCAACTGTTTCATCCATCCGGGTGATTCTCCGTAGTTGCTAATGAAATTGCTTGCGTAGTGAGGCGTATGTTTGAATTTCGCGATCGCACCTTATTAGACACAGCATTGACTCATCGTTCTTATGTCAATGAGCATCCAGAAATGAGTGGAGATAACGAGCGTCTAGAGTTTTTGGGAGATGCGGTGCTGAATTTCTTGGCAGGAGAATTTCTATACAAACGCTACCCAGATAAACCAGAGGGACAATTAACTCCACTGCGATCGGCCTTGGTGGATGAAAAACAGTTGGCTCAGTTTGCGATCGCTTTGAATCTTGGCTCCATGATGCGGTTAGGGCGTGGCGCTGAAATCAATGACGGGCGCAACAATCCTAATTTGCTCAGTAGCACCTTTGAAGCAGTGGTCGGAGCTTATTTCCTTGATACAGGATCTGACATCGACGCGGTACGAGCTGTTGTCATGCCGCTCTTTGACTCAGTCATCGATAACTTTGCAGATACGGCTGTGCAGGTAAATTACAAAAGCCGCTTTCAGGAATGGGCACTGGCAAACATCGGTCAAAACCCTACCTATGCGATCGTCGCTCAAGCTGGCCCAGATCATGCACGAGTATTTACTGCTGAGGTAAAAGTGGCAGATAAAAAGTATGGCATGGGGCAAGGCCACCGCAAGCAAGATGCCGAAAAAGCAGCAGCTCGCCAAGCTTTGGAAAAGTTAGGATCGCTTTAAAGCAGTCGAGGTTTGCCTCAAAGCTTGAATTGTGGCGATCGCATGTTGGGCGACTTGATCAATCTCACCTTGAGTATTAAACCGACCCAGCCCAAATCGGATCGAGGCATAAGCCAAATCATCGGGGCAACCGATCGCGGTGAGAACGTGAGATGGTTTCATGGTGGCGGAAGTACAAGCAGAGCCTGATGAAACTGCTACGACAGGCTGAAGCCCCAGTAACAGGGCTTGCCCATCGACACCTGCCACACTGATGTTGAGATTACCAGGTAAGCGTTGGGTGGGGTGACCGTTGAGGGTGATGCCGTCAAGCTTGTTGAGTTGTTGCCAAAGGCGATCGCGCAACTGAGTTAACCGTTGAGTTTCGCTAGCTTGCTCGGCTAAGGCAATCTCCACCGCTTGGGCAAACCCGACAATTTGCGGCGTATACAAAGTCCCCGATCGCATCCCGCGTTCATGTCCGCCGCCGTGAAGTTGCGGGGCTAGTTGCACTCTAGGGTTACGTCGTCGCACATACAACGCGCCGATCCCTTTCGGGCCATACACTTTGTGAGCGGTTAACGACATCAGATCAATCTGCATTGCTTCTACATCTAAGGGAATTTTGCCGATCGCTTGTGCCGCATCGGTATGGAAGAGAACTTGGCGATCGCGACATCGTTGACCAATCTCAGCCAGTGGTTGCAAAACGCCAATTTCGTTGTTGGCTGCCATCACCGAAACGAGAATAGTGTCAGGTCGAAAGGCTGTGTCTAAACTCTGCAAATCAATCAAGCCATTGGGTTGCACAGGCAGGTAGGTCACCTCAAAGCCCAATGACTGCAAGTATCGACAGGGATCGAGGACGGCATTGTGTTCTGTAGCAACCGTAATGATATGGCGACCTTTGCTGAAGTACGCTTCTGCTGCGCCTTTAATCGCTAAATTATTCGCTTCAGTTGCCCCACTGGTGAAAACAATTTCTTCGGGACTGGCGATAATTGCTGTGGCGATCGCTTCCCTCGATTTCTTGACAGCCGCTTCTGCCTCCCACCCATACACATGGGTCACACTCGCCGGATTGCCAAACTGCTCGGTAAAGTAGGGCAACATGGCCTCTATCACCCTGGGGTCTACAGGGGTCGTGGCATGGCAATCTAAATAAATCGGGCGTTGTGGCATAGTCTACGGCAAGACGACTCACGGTTTATCTATAAATATGCTCACACAACCAGCCGGAATCCCACGTTTATGAAACCTGTACTTGCAGCGATCGCCCTTGGCAGCAATTTAGGTGATTCTTTAGCCATTTTGGAGAGTGCTTTAGTAACTCTGGGGCAAGTCCCAGGCATTGAAGTGGTGGTGCGATCGCCTTGGTATCAAACTGCACCGATTGGGCCACCGCAACCCGACTATCTCAACGGTTGTGCCTTACTGCGGGTGGAACTGTCACCTCATAAATTGCTAGAAACTCTGTTACAAGTGGAAGCGCAGTTTGGTCGGGTGCGGCAAGAACGATGGGGGGCGCGATCGCTCGATTTAGATCTGTTGTTGTTTGACGATCTAATTCTCGAAACACCGACACTGACGTTGCCTCACCCACGTTTGCACGAGCGAGCCTTTGTGCTGGTGCCCCTAGTCGACATTGCCCCCGATTGGGTTGAGCCAGTTTCACAAAAAGCGATCGCAGAATTGGTTCAGAGGTTAGACTGTTCAGGAGTGCGCCGATTATGAACTTGGACATCTTATGGGTTTTGGTTCCGAACCTCCACAACTCTTAAAGCAGCGGCTTTTCTACCGAGGTCGCAAATTTAATTTTGAGGTGAATACTCTCCGCCTTCCCAACCGTGCGATCGGTGATTGGGAATGTGTGCGGCATCCCGGCGGCGCATTGGCAGTTCCGGTCACGTCAGATGGGCAATTAGTGCTGGTGCGGCAATATCGGTTTGCTCTTAAAGGTCGGCTTTTGGAGTTTCCCGCAGGTACTGTCGAACCTAACGAAGACCCAGCCAGTACAATTCGGCGCGAAGTTGAAGAAGAAACGGGGTATCGCGCTCATCGTTGGCAGAAACTCGGCGAATTTGCCTTGGCACCAGGTTATTCAGACGAAATTATCTATGCTTACCTGGCCCAAGATCTCGAAAAGCTAGAGATTCCCCCGGCTCAAGATGAAGATGAAGATATTGAAATTGTCTTGATGACCCCCGAAGCCTTAGAGAAGGCCATTTTAGAAGGGCAACCTGTGGATGCAAAATCGATTTCGAGCTTCTTCTTGGCTCGGCCCTTTTTAAGTTAACGGTCAGAATTAGCTGCAATGTCAGATTTAATTTTGTTTTGGCACCGTCGTGATCTGCGGATTACCGACAATATTGGCTTGGCGCAAGCTCGTCAGCAAACTCGCAAAGTGGTGGGTGTGTTTTGCCTCGACCCCAAGATTCTCGATCGCGATGATGTGGCTCCAGCGAGAGTGACTTACCTGATCGGCAGTTTACGATCGCTCCAAAAACGCTATGCCGAGGTGGGCAGTCAATTGCTCATTTTGCGGGCCGATCCTCGCCAAGGCATCCCCAAATTAGCCACAGCCTTACAAGCGAAAGCCGTGTTTTGGAATTGGGATATCGAACCCTACGCCAAAGAACGCGATCGCGCGGTTTTAGAAGCTTTGCACGCTCAAGGCATTGCAGCCAGCAACTTTTGGGATCAACTCCTTCACGCGCCCGAAGACATTCGCTCTGGCTCCGGGCAACCTTACACGGTCTACACTCCCTTCTGGAAAAACTGGATTAGCCGCCCCAAAGCCGACCCCGCCGAACCATTGCAAGAGGCTGAGGGTCTAACAGAAGCTGAGCAAGAAAAGGCATCTCAAGCTGGAGCGATCGCCTTACCTACTGCCCGCGATTTAGGCTACATCTGGGACAATCCTCTCGTGCTGGCTCCCGGTGAAGCTGCTGCCCAATCAAGATTAGAGAAGTTTACGAGCGCTGCCATTAACGCCTACGGTGAGCAACGCAACTTCCCCGCCGAAGATGGCACCTCTCAACTCAGCGCCGCGCTCAAATTTGGGGTGATCGGCATTCGCAATGTTTGGGCAGCAACGAGTACAGCCCTAGAGCACAGCCGTAGTGATGAAGCCAGAGACAGCATTCAAACCTGGCGGCAAGAGTTGGCGTGGCGAGAATTTTACCAGCACGTTATGTATAGCTTTCCCGAACTTGCTGATGGCCCGTACCGCGCTCCTCTCAAAGATTTTCCCTGGAGCAATAACGACGATCACTTCCAAGCCTGGTGTGAAGGGCGGACGGGGTATCCAATTGTCGATGCAGCCATGCGGCAGATGAACGAAACAGCTTGGATGCACAACCGTTGCCGCATGATCGTTGCCAGTTTCTTGACCAAAGATTTGATTTTGAATTGGCAATTGGGTGAGAAATACTTCATGCAAATGCTGTTTGATGGCGATCTCTCAGCTAACAATGGCGGCTGGCAATGGAGCGCTTCGAGTGGCATGGATCCCAAACCGCTGCGAATTTTCAACCCAGCCAGTCAAGCTAAAAAGTTTGACCCGGATGGTGCATACATCCGCCAATGGTTACCAGAACTGCGCAGTATAGACACCGCAGATTTGCTCAGCGGTAAGATTTTGCCGTTAGATCGCGATCGCTGTGGCTATCCGGCCCCCATTGTCGATCACAATAAACAGCAGAAGTTGTTCAAGCAGCTATACCAACAGCAAAAAGCTGATTTAGCTTGATACAAAAGCTGGGGCATACAGTTCTTGAATCCATTGCCATTCTTGGGTGAGTCCTTCCTCCAGCGAGACTTGAGGTTGATAGCCCAAGATTGTCTGAGCTTTGGAGACATCTGCCGCTGTATGGCGAGCATCTCCCATCGCGACCTCAATATAGTTGCGGCGAATAGGTTGCCCCACAATCCGATCCATTGTGTCTAGCACTTCAGTCAAGACGACCCGACTGCCACCGCCGATGTTAAACACTTCACCCACTGCTGCTGGAACTGTAGCGGCTGCCAAGTTAGCGGCGATCGCATCACTGACAAATGTGAAGTCGCGAGTCTGCTGACCATCTCCGTAGATTGGACTGGCTTGGTCATCCAAAGCTGCTTTAAAGAACTTATGAAACGCCATGTCAGGCCGTTGGTGCGGGCCATACACCGTAAAGTAGCGCAGGGCTGTCACGGGCACCCCAAAGTTGTGATGATAAAGCCAGCACAACCGCTCTGCTGCTAGCTTCGTGATGCCATAGGGTGAAACAGGTTGCGGGGAGACTGACTCGTAGGTCGGCAGTGTTTCGGCGTTGCCATACACCGATGACGTAGACGCAAACACAAATCGCTGTAGACGAGGGGCATCTTTAGCGGCTTCTAAAAGCACTTGAGTTGCATTGATATTGCGCTCGGTATAGTTGCGAAACCCACTTCCCCAGCTCGCCCGCACCCCGGCTTGAGCGGCTTGGTGATAAATCACGTCAACGTCGGTTAGCAAGGGTGCCCAGTCAACCGTTTGAATATCTTCTGTAATCAGCCGAAAGTTAGGATGCTGCGCAAATCGAGCAATGTTACGACGCTTGAGAGTCACATCATAATAGTCATTGAAGTGATCAACTCCAATGACTCGCTCACCTAGATTTAGCAGAGTTTCTACTAAATGAGAACCAATAAAACCTGCGGCTCCAGTAACAATATTCGTTGTCATAAATTAAAGCGATGTCATGCTTGAAACAACGAGAATCTAAAGTCGATTAACAACAAAAACCTTAAATTCTGATCAGAGAAATGCTAAGAAGCTCATGATACCAGGGTCTCAAGTCGCATCTTAGTGGGATAGAAGTAACAGATTTAACCTGGGCAAAAGTATAGGCGATCGCTAACGGCAAGCATCAGGCTTTCAACTTCTGAAGTTTGCGTTTAGCATTGCTAATTTTTTGCTCAAGTAAGCTAGTTAAGGCTTTTTGAGTCCGCGAAACCCAAGGTTCTCGCACCAATTTTTGAGGCCGTTGTTGGGGGTTTTTCAAAAAGCGGTAGTGCAAGAATAGGTCTTGATACGGAAGGCCAACATCTTCTCCGGCGCTGAGCTTGGCAAACTGAGAAGACGACAGGCTCATGAAGTGAATGTAGGTAAGGCGGCGACCGTTGTCATAAAGCACTTGATCTTGAATCTCAAAAGTAGAAGACCAGTGGTTACCTGTCGCTTTGCCGTCGTAGGCATAGTTGTAATAAGCAATGCCACTGCGCATCACCATGTAG
>CBIHQL010000110.1:0-9847 GCA_966211855.1 uncultured bacterium | reverse complement strand
ACAGATGCTTGACTGTGGCGTAGCTGGAATTGCTGTTTCACCTACCCTAGGTAGGATGTATTAGAGCAAATAACGAATAGGTTAACCTCAATCTTTCGATTGAGAAGTAGCAACAATTTTTAGCAAAACAGATTACATCGATGCAAAGTCTTTGTGAAATGTTGGCAATATAGTAGTCTGACTGATGGACTCTTGAAGCCTCTGGTTAAGCAAAGACTGCCGATCGACCAGATATTCATTATTCAGAATCAGACTTTTATTATTCCAGTGAGTGTAGCGAACCCCGTTGGATCTTGGCAAAGTATGACCGCTTCCACACCCTCTCAGAGTGAAACAGACCTGTCATGGCTGTATCGGGGAACGAATGAGATCTTCCCTAACCGCGAAGACACCAAAGACCCCGACGAAAGCTTGGTGCAGCGGCTAGCTCAAAGCGATCGCCCACTGCGAGTGAAATTTGGCATTGACCCAACGGGAGCCGATATTCACTTGGGTCATAGTATACCCGTACGGAAGCTCAGAGCATTTCAAGATGCTGGGCATACGGCTGTGCTAATCATTGGGGACTTTACGGCTCAGATTGGCGACCCTACGGGCAAATCTGAGGTACGCCGCCAGCTCACGGTTGAGGATGTCAAGCGGAATGCCGAAACCTATCTCGATCAGGTGCGACCGATTTTAGATTTTGACACGCCCGGTCGGTTAGAGATTCGTTACAACTCGGAGTGGCTGGCAAAACTCGATTTATCCAAAATTTTGGAGCTACTCTCGACCATGACGGTTGGGCAAATGCTCGCCAAAGAGGGATTTTCGGAGCGTTATGAGCGGGGCAACCCTATCTACCTGCATGAGTTTCTGTACCCGTTAATGCAAGGGTATGACTCGGTTGCCGTTCAGTCAGACGTAGAGCTGGGCGGTACCGATCAAAAATTTAATATTGCTGTGGGGCGCGATCTGCAACGCCACTTTGGTCAAACGCCTCAATTTGGCTTGTTGATGCCGATTTTGATTGGCACCGATGGCAGCCAAAAGATGTCCAAATCGCTGGGTAACTACATCAGCCTGACCGAAGATCCGCTGACGATGTACTCCAAGTTGGAGAAGGTGCCCGATAACTTGCTGGCTCAATATTTTGAGTTGTTGACCGATCGCGACTTAAACCAACTGCCAGAAAACCCCCGCGATCGCCAAAAACTCTTAGCTTTAGATGTTGTCAGTCAGTACCACAGCCCCGAAGCTGCTGAGAAAGCCCAACAAGCTGCTTTAGCGCTGATTCAAGGAAATGCCGAGCAAGCGCGAGAAGTGCCAGAGTTTTCGTTGTCGGGGGTGCAGTTCCCAGCCAAACTGTTTTACCTCGTCAGCGCCAGTGGCCTGTGCAAAACCAGCTCAGAAGCCCGACGGCAAATTCAAGGCGGAGCGGTCAAGTTAGATGGCGATCGCCTCGATCAAGTTGATTTAACCTTCAATGCGCCCGATGAGTTATATGGGCGAGTGTTGCAACTGGGCAAAAATAAATTTGCGCGGTTGGTACCTTAAGAACTGCTCACGCTAAATACCCATGTCAATTGCAGAACGGATTATTGTGCCGCTAGATGTGCCGACTGAGGCGGAGGCGATCGCTTTAGTCGATCAGTTGCCAGAAGTCAGCTTTTGGAAGGTTGGCCTAGAGCTATTTGTCAGTAGTGGCCCCAGCCTTCTCTCTGCCCTCAAAGAGCGCCAAAAGCGGATTTTTCTAGACTTAAAACTCCACGACATCCCGAACACAATGGCTGGAGCCTGTCGTGCTGCGGCTCGGTATGGCGTTGATTTACTCACCGTTCATGCAACAGCTGGAAAAGTAGCTCTAGAAGCCTCGCAAGCCGCTGCTCAAGCCGGAGCCGAAGCTGCTGGCCTACCCGCACCTCAGTTAATTGCAGTCACCTTACTCACCAGCTTGTCTTCACGAGCCCTCGCGTTTGAGCTGAAAGTGCCCTTGGAGCTGCCAGAATACGCCTTGCAGATGGCTCTCTTAGCGCAGGAAAGTGGGCTATCGGGAGCAGTCTGTTCTCCTCAAGAAGCAGCACAATTACGTCAAACCTGCGGTGAAGATTTCTTGCTGATTTGCCCTGGTGTGCGACCTAGTTGGGCAGCAGCAGGAGATCAACAGCGCACGCTCACCCCAGGCGAGGCATTCAGGATGGGGGCAACTTATTTAGTGATTGGTCGTCCAATTACCGCAGCCGCTGATCCCGCCGCCGCTTTTGCCCGCATTTGCGAGGAGTCAGCCGCAACCGTTTAGTCTGGGAGCCACAAATCATGCAGCGGTGGTTAGGCCAATGCTTGCCAGCTTTACTGCTGTGCTGGGTCGGTGTCGGGATCAGGGATAGCGCGATCGCGGCTCCTCCTCGCTACACCTGCCCAACAGAATTTGAGCCACTCGTGAGCTTGATGTTGCGAGACTTGCCCAGCTACTCAAACCGCACCACGCAACGGTTAAGTCGGCGCGATCGCGTCATTAACTTGAATAGTTCTATGCTACTTACCAGCCCGCCTGATTTTCAACCGCTACCTTTAGGGCCAGGAGGGACTCAAAGCGGTTCCAATCCAGAAAACGTTGATGGATTGCATCAAGTGTTTTTCACCACCCTAGAGCGACAGTACACAGCAGGCAAAGCCGTGCAGCTTCAACGCTATCATTGGGTTTTTCTGACCCAAACGGAGAGTGGTTGGCGGTTGGCGTTGCTGTACTCACGCACCGGGCCTTACAAGCCAGATGAACCGATTTCTCCGCCCGAAGATAGCAGCCAAGGCAGTACGGGGCAAGCAATTCGTACCTGGCTGCGCGATTGTCGCATCGGTAGAATTCGCCCCAACTAAATCACCAACTTAGGCACCCCGCAGCTCATCCAGCTTGGTGCGCACTTCTTGAATGTCCTGCCACATCAACCACTTGGGGCTGCCTGGTTCGCGAGATGGGTTTCGCAATAAGTAAGCGGGATGCAAAATTGGCATACACAGTCGGCCTTGCCACTCTAGCCATTGACCCCGAATTTTCGTGATTCCGCGCTTATCACCCGTAACGCCTCGTACCGCCGTGGCTCCAGTCAGCAAAATAATTTTGGGATCTACCATTCGGATTTGTTCCATCAGGTAGGGCCGACATGCCTCGCTCTCATCAGGTGTAGGAGTCCGGTTTCCGGGCGGACGGCACTTCACCATGTTGCAAATATAGACATCGCTCTCGGTTGTGAGCCGCACCGATTCCAAAATTTTCTCTAGCAGTTGCCCTGCTCTGCCGACAAAGGGTAGCCCCGTTTCATCTTCATTTTGCCCTGGGCCTTCACCAATAATCATGATCGGTGCTTGCAAGTTACCTCGGCCTACCACTGCATGGGTACGGCTGGCCCCTAGATCGCAGCGCTGGCATTGGTTGCAATGCACCACCATCTGCTCCATCTCGGTGTAAGTTCCGGGTGGAATGGGTACCTGAGCACTCGTGGGGATCAAATCTGGATTGAAACCGGCTGGAGGCTTTTCCGGGGGTGCTTCCGGCAGATCTGTTAACTCAAATAAGCTAATTTGTTCTTCGCTGGACATGAATATTTGGCAGCAACTGCGTCAGAGTGTGGCATCGCTCTAAATCAATGCCATTGTTCAATCAATATCAGGTTCATAAGATTTATAAATTTTAGACCTAATCTTTAAGGATTGAGAGGTATCGCGAGGCAGATTGCATCTTGCGATCGCAAATATCCAAGCTAGTTTGTATCTCAAGATAGGTAGCAGTTCTCGCTGACAAGGCTAAGATTGTTCAGAATAGTTACGAGTGCCTGTCTGTCACGAGTGTGCTGGGGAGCAGTCGATGAGACGTTGGCGAGCCTGGTGGGACACAGTAGTGTTTGCAAGTACCTACAACCCACCGCAATTTATTGAGCTATTGATGTTGTTTTTAGCGATCGTACTGCTCCTTGTATGGGGAGTAGCTGATATCGCTTGGGGCTTCCGGCAAGGGTGGCCCTTTTTAGTGTTAAGCCTCAGTTATGCGATCGGGGCTGCGGTTTCGACCATTGTCCGCGAGGCCATGATGCCGTCTTCTCAACCCCGAATTACGCAAGTGACCGCTGTTTTATTGCTGATTATTAGTTGCTATAGCTTTTCCGATTTACTGCGTTATTTCTAACGTTCTAGAATTTGCTCATAGGCTTGGATCATTTGCTGAGCGATCGCAGGCCAACTATAGTGTTGCAATGCATAGGCTTGGGCTTGTTGGCCTCGGCGGTGGCGTTCGGTGGCGTCGGCTAAGGCCGTTTTGAGGGTATCGGTTAAGTCTGCCACGTCACAACGGCTCACCCATCCCGCAGTCGCTTGCTGCACCTCGTTACAAATATGCACTTGATCTGAAATGACGACCGGAGTGCCAACGCTCATCGCCTCAGCCACGGCAATACCAAAATTTTCGTAATAGGAAGGCAACACAAACAGGTCAGCCGCTTGTAACAGCGCAACCTTTGTCGAGCCAGAGACAAAACCGACAACGGTCGTATGGTTGGCTAACGGTGACGCTTGAATTTGAGCCCGAATGTTGGCTTCATACTCAGGATCTTGGGGATTACCGCCCGCCAAAACAAAATGAAAGCTCAACCCCGCTGCTAGTAAATTTTCTAAGGCAGGCAAGAGTAAATCTAGACCTTTTTTCGGGTCAATCCGCGACATAAACAGCAACATGGGGCGATCGCGCGGAATCTGCCATTCATTCAGTACTGCTTCTGAATTTGTGGGTGCGCTCGGCAAACTCACTCCTAGCGGAATCACCAAATCTTTCGTAGTGACTCCAAAGCGCTCTGAAACTTTGGCTTCCTGGTCGCTGGTAAAGTGGATTGCTGCTGCCCCGGCAATATTGGGGCGCTCTAGCAAGGCCGCATAAATTTGTTTGAGTTGTTTCTTTTTACGGAGATCGGCAGGGTCGAGGGTGCCAAGGGGTCGCAATAGATAGGGCAGTTTTTGAGTACGAGCGATCGCCGCTGCCGCAGTACTGACGGGTGAAAACAACGCGTGAATGTGGGCAATGTCAAACTCAGAAGCGTGATCCGCTAACCAGCGCAACAAATCAAGCGAGAACTTATAGCGACGAAAAGGCGAACAGCGAAAATAACGAATTTCATAGCCATTTTGAGACACTGGGCGATCGAGTGGCACGTCTAACGGAGCTTGACCCGCATCACCATTCGAGTCGGTCGTCAAAATTGTGACTGCTGCCCCTTGGGACGCTAAACCCTCTGACAAGCCCAGCACCATTTGGCTTGGCCCTCCATACACCAGAGAAATGGAAGGCACGATTTGCAGAATCCGCAAAGGCTGGTTCACGCGGCAAGCAACTCCTGATAAAAACTCAATAACTGCTGCGCTAAAGCCTGGTTGGTGTATTGGCTCAGCACTCGCTCGTATCCACGCTTGGCTAACGTTGTTGCTAGGTCGGGTTGCTCCATCAAGCGTCGCAGGCAATCTTGCAACGCCTCGGCTTTACCTTCAGGGAAAGTTAACCCAGCCTCTCCAATCACGTAGGGAATTTCGCCAGAATCTGAGCCAATCACAGGCACCTGACAGGCCATCGCCTCAATCAGCACGTGACCAAACTGCTCTTTCCAGCCGACAGAGGTTAAAGTCTTGAACTGATAGGTGGTTTCTGAAGGCAAGACTAGCGTACTCATCAAGTTGATATAACGCTGCACCTGATCGTGGGGGACGCTCTCAACCCAAATCAGCCGATCTTCGACCCCGGCTTGCTTAGCCCAATCGAGGAGCGTGTCTTTGAGTGGCCCCCGACCGAGTAATAGCCATTTCCAAGGGCGATCGCGCAAACCAGACAACGCCTTACCCAACGTCAGCAAGCCTTTTTCTTCAACAAACCGCCCCACAAACCCGACCACAAACTCATCGGGTTGAATCCCCAACTGAGCGGCAAGTTCTGGTTGGGGTTGCGGTCGAAATAAGGTTTCATCCACCCCCAATTGCGGCATGACTCGCGCTGCCCCTTGATACCCATGCTCTCGCAGAATTTCAACGCCATCTTGGTTACCTGCAATCAGGCCATCGGTATGGCGCAAGTTGTATCCTTCAATCCAACTCACCGGAAACTTCACTTCGTAGGGCAGGTTCCACCAGGTGAAAAATACGTTCTTGGCTTTCAACCCTAGCAAGCGATTTAGAGTAATTAACTGGCTATAGCCGATCGCTTTTGAACCCTGCTCTGCTTGCACAATTTGAGGCCGAAACTCCCGCAGCAGTTGCACGAGATCGGCCCCAAAACAGAGTAGACCCTGGTTGTTTTCGCTCAAGTTAGAAACCGGAACAATCCGAAAGTTACCTTCTTGGCGAAATTGTGTCTCGATAATTTTGTTTTGTACCCCACCCGGTCGCCAGCGTTTTGGCACCACGATTGTGACTTCGAGATTGGGGTCTAGGCGAGCCAATGCCCGCAGTTTCTCGCAGTTGAGATCAACAATATAGGTATGGCTGGCTACTAAAATTCTCATCGCTAGTTAAAGTTAACGGCTGAAAAGCTACCCGATGGGCTGCGATCGCCCCACAGTTTAAGACTCAACCGAACTAACGGCTGCGGCTGATTCAGGCACCTCTGCGGATGTTGATTGGGCAACAGCCATCGTCTTTTGATCTAAGCGGGTATAGATTTGACCATCATCCCAAGGTGACTTCACCAGCGTTTTCAGGGCATCAAAAAAGCCCAAGATATAGAAGCACCCGCGAGTCAGAATTTTGATCGGAGAACCACTTTTATGACAAGGGGGACGGCCTAAAACGTGACAGTCAAACAACCGCGCAAACAACCGCAATGCTTGAATAGCTGTGAGGTTTTTCAACCCCATCAAGAAGTGATTGTGGTAGAAGGTAAATTGATATTTCAGCGATCGCGTGCTGATGTCATGACAACCACCTGTTTCTTCACCTAAATGGACGAGATGCGCTTCTGGGTCATACCAAATTTGCAACCCAGTTTTGCGTAGCCTCAAACAGAAATCTGACTCTTCTCGCACTGCGCTGCCGCGAAATCTCTCATCAAAGTGCAGCCCATGTTTTTCAAAGATTTCCCGCCGGAACGACATATTACAGCCACGAGCCGTCAAAACTCGTTGCGGCTTGATGGTATGCACCAAGTCGATGTGATACCAAGCAATCCCCGGATCCATCGCTTCAGGAGGTAAATATTCAATTACTAAATCTTTTTTAGCTGACTTCTGAGCGTCATTCAGCTTCATGCGATCGAACACCCGGCCTGCTACAGCCCCCACTTCTGGGCGTTCATAGTTGCGGGCATGAGCCGCCAAAAACCCCGCCGGAAGTTGCACATCGTCATCGAGAAACAACATGATCTCCCCAACTGCCCGCCGCACTGCATAGTTCCGTGCCCCTGGCAGACTCGCCCAAGTTAAATGAAACAAGCGAATTTTGCCGGTTGCTGCTAGCTCATCTAAATAGGCTTGGGTTTCGGGTTCATGGCTAGGAGTTTGATCAACGACGATGACTTCAAAGTTGGGATAATCTTGCTGCAACACATCCGCGATCGTGTCTCTCAGCACTTCTTCACGCCCATAGGTGGGAATAATCACCGAAATTAGGGGGCAAGTCACAATTCATTCCTCCTGTCAGGCTGGTAATGGTTACGAGTCATCAACGCGAGAGCAACTTAAGCGGTTCTGACTCGCTTAAATCGTTTCCGTTGTTTAGCCTCTTGGAATTCTGCCTCAGCCTGCTCTTGGAGCAAACGTTCTTGGCGATCCAACTCTGGAAGCTTCAAGATCACCCCTGCAAAAAACCAGTAGTAGACGGCAACTGGATCGACATCTAAGGGGTAGTAATAGGTGTTGTAACTAATGAAAAGCACAAATACCCAGAAACTCGCACCATAACTGCGGAAGTTGCGATCGCGAATAGAGCGGTAAGTTTTGAAGGTAATGACCGTCAAAGTAGTCACCATGACCGCAAATAGCACAGTTCCTAAAGGGCCAATCTCGTACATCACCTTGGGGTAGTAGGTTTCAATGAGTTCTACATCTCCCAAAGCTCGGGCTGAGTTGGTAGCTCGCCCTAGCCCTTGCCCCAGCAGACCTGCCTGCCTTTGCGCAAACTTGAACTGAGCCATAATAAACTCTTGAGGCGGCGAGGCATTCCAACGGCTTTCAAAGCTCTCGAAACGTTCTTGCACTAATGCTGGGTTAGCCGCCATTGCGATACTCAAAATTAAAGCCAAACCCACACCAATCGGAATAAACCGCTTTAGGTTTGCCACCTGACCTGTGAGAATCAACAAAATGATGGTTGTAACTGGCACTAAGCCTAAGGCAATTCTTTGACCTGATAGCACCGACAACATAAAAGTAGCTGCCATTGAGGCCAAGCCAACATTGCGCCACAAAAAGGATGGGTCACTAAAAGCTGCCGCAAAACTTAGAAAACCACTAGAGATCAAAAACCATCCCCACTGCCAAGGAGCCACGAAGGTTCCAGGAAGCCGAATTTGGCCTAGCTCAGGGCTGTAGAGAAGTGATCCACCCACAAAACAACGGGCCTCTAAAGAAGCTTTGAACAGAGACGCTCCCACTCCAGTCGTGCCAGCACAGCGACCCGTTTTCAAGAATGTGTACTGAATAAAAGCTAAGCCACAGCAAACCAGAATGAGAACCGCCTGGGCTCGCATTAAGTTGTACAAGTCTTGTTTAGTGCGAATAAAGTGATAGGCACAAAAAATGAGCGGAACGTAACCTAGCAAAACTTTCAGCCCGAGGACACCCATCAGAAAAGGCTTTTCGACTCCATCTGACTCAAGTTGCTGCATCCCATTTACAAAAAAGAGAACTAGCAGCGTGTAGGCAAAGAGAATGCCAAGGATGGGCATTAAGCCTTTGGGAACCAACAAAGGCAATCGTTCTCGCTGGCAATATTGAATGGTGCCAATCAAAGCTGGGATATAAAAGGCATCTTTGGCGAGTTGCAGAAGCGGGCTATTGCCAACGATGTAGGTAATCGTGCCACCAAAGGGTAAATAAATCAGGAAGGCCCACATCGCCTCCCGAGGATATTTAAAGGAAAGGCTTAAAGCCAAAAACGCTGCTGTAACCCCAATTCCAAACTTGGGATTGCCATTGACAACACCAAGACACAAACCGGCAACGGCAGATAATAGCAAAGCAAAGACCGTATAGTTGATCAGTTCTTTTCGAGCTTTGGCTGCTTTTCTTTTTTGGGCTAGCTGCTCTTTGAGGCTCAGGGTTGGAGTTTCATCAGGTGTCTGCTGTTTTGACTTTAATTTTGATTTCGGCATGGCAAAACTAAGATACTGAGCCTTGAACCTCAAAAGGGAGCCACATCGGTTGCTTCATCAATCGTTCAGCTCTCTATGCATTGTAGGCATTGGGATGATGAGCGATCGCGTTTAACAAGATTGCGCACTGCTGAGATGCAGTCAGTGTTTTCTCAGAGCAACGGATGGTCATCAAAGTCATCCTCAAGTTGCTAGAACTCATTGCAGAGAGCGTTGCCTATCAATTGTGGCATTCTCAGTCCCCATTCAGGAGTGCTTCAAATGTGCTTTATCAAGGCTTTATTAAAGCTTTGATGATTCGTAATTGTGCGGAGCCAGCCTTAAGCAAACCGATTGAGGGTTGAGAACGGTGGCTCACTGAGATAGTAAGCAACTTGTTGTTAAGATGCAGACCTAGCTTCAGAGTTTCCGGATTAGCAAATTAAATCCTTTAAATTCTGCCTCCTTACGAAAAAGCGCACTCCACTCCAGGGAGCACGCTTAAATTCGCTTTAGGTCGCTGATAGAGGTTGAGGTACCTCGACAGCACGT
>CBIHQL010000109.1:0-10051 GCA_966211855.1 uncultured bacterium | reverse complement strand
AAAAACTAGAATAACACACTCAACTCAAATGACACAACATTTTTTTGATTTTTCTGCAGATTCGTCTGAAAGCCCCTCACTGAGCCACTTAGACGCTACTGGGCAAGCTCAGATGGTAGATGTTTCTGCAAAAGAGGTCACAGTACGACAGGCAATCGCAGCGGGTCAAGTCAGAATGCAACCAGAAACCTTAGCTGCAATCCAATCGGGAAACACTCCCAAAGGGGACGTAATTGCAACGGCTAGATTAGCGGGGATCATGGCAGCCAAACAAACCGCTCACCTGATTCCCCTGTGCCATCCCTTGCCATTGCAAAAAGTGGAAGTTTCTCTCACCGTCGATCCCCAGCTTCCGGGTTATCAAATTCGGGCGATCGTTAAAACCAAAGCAGAAACAGGAGTGGAAATGGAGGCACTTACGGCTGTTTCAGTTACAGCTCTGACGCTCTATGACATGGCTAAAGCGATCGAAAAATCGATGCAAATCGAAGCAATTCGCCTAATTAGTAAAACTGGAGGCAAGTCGGGAGATTATGACTCAAGTGCCTCATGAGTACAGTTGAGGGGTAAGACTTTAAATAAAAATACAAATCGTTGACACAGCATGATCATTGCGATCATGCTAAAGGAAAATGCTTTAAATTCTTTTAATAGCTTTCTAATGCAAGCCCTTAAAATCGCTGTTTTAGATGATGACGAACACTGGTGTTTCTTAATACAACGTTTTCTCAGGAAACACTTTGAAGTATCAACGTTTCAATCTTTTTCAGAATTACTGCCGAGAGTTGCGCAGTTTGCATTAGTAATTGTTGACTTTTCGATTCCACCCAGACAATACCAAGAAAATATTGATGGCTGTGAAATGATTCGTCGCATCAAGCAGCGATATACTCCAGCCCCCATTCTTGTGTTATCCACTGCGTTTATTAGCAGTAACAATCTGGAATTTGGCAAGCAACTTTGTCCAGAGGCAGATCACTTTATCGCTAAAGATGCTGGTTTAGATACGGTCTTAGAAGTAGTTCAAACATTACTCGAAGCTCATAGGGTAGAGTGCTAAGTTGCGAGTTAGGGGTGATCGCCCAGTACAGTCAGCTCTAAAGTTTGGGAGTTGAGTAATGACTGAGAAGATCTTGCCCTCGGTTTACCACTTTTTCAGAGCCTTCGATCATTAGCAGATATCGACCTTGGGCTAGGTAGTGGCGATAAACACTAGACGTATTACCTTCACCTAGAAACGCTGACAAGGCTCCAATTACAGCCCCACAAAAACCCGCGATAATGCCGCCCGCTGGTGGAATTAACAGTAAACTAATATCTGGTAGGTTATTAGACTGAAACCAGATAAACCAAGCCGCTATCAAACCAGCAATAGAACCCATTGTGCCCGCCGCCAGTGCCAGATTTCGTGCTTTGCGAGTCGCGATTTGTTTGGGTTCTAAAAGGCCAACTCGCTCAGGACTGCTGTAGCCAACACCAACGATCGCCAAATGTTCTGGCGAAATTCCATTCGTTTGCAGCAATCGGTAAGCCTGAAATGCAGAGGCTTCATCGGGAAGCACGAAAACACTGAGAGATGAACGACGCATGAGCTTTGCTCGCCGCAAAAATCGTTTAACAGCCACAAGGTAAAAGTTGAGTGAGTAGGGCAGCTCTAAATTAAATTGTAGTCCGAGATTCTAGGTTATCTCGATAGACATCAAGACAATTTAATGAATTTTTTGAACTTTTAAAGCAGTCATTAGTTGGAAAGCATTGTATCAATCTACATACATCTTCTATTGAGTATCTGTAGGTAGAAAAATGTGGTCTACTGATTGATTTATTTTTGGGCTATGCCAAAGCTTTCTCGATGACAATGAAACCTAAATTGAACAATCCTCGTCTGAATAACGCGTTTGCATGCCTCAGTGTGTAACTAAATGTTTGAGAAGCCCCCATCCTTTTTGCGGCCTTAGAAGTTTGTGCCAGAATGGGGCTGTTATCGAGAGGGCGACTAGGATGTGTGCCTGTACTGTTCGCTAACCTGCTACCGATCAGCTGAGAGCCATGAAAGGAACAGTCTGACTCCGCTGCTAGAGCAGTTTTCAGTCAGCGTATGTTAAGACTAGTGACAGAGACTCAATCCACAGCAGATTGCCTCAACCCTTTATAACGATTCAACAGACTCAGCTTTTGGGGTCTGTAATTGCTCACCTCATACCACCTGAAAAGGAAAGATAGAGTCATGGGATTGTTCGACCGCATTAGCCGAGTAGTCAGGGCCAATGTTAACGACATGGTCAGTAAGGCTGAAGATCCTGAGAAGATCTTAGAGCAGTCAATTCTCGACATGCAGGAAGACTTGGTGCAGCTCCGACAAGCAGTAGCCAGTGCGATCGCCAGCCAAAAACGGAGCCAGCAGCAGCACAACCAAGCGCAAACTGAAGCTAACAACTGGCAAAACCGTGCCCAGTTAGCGCTGCAAAAAGGGGACGAAAACCTGGCCCGGGAAGCCTTGATGCGCAAGAAAACCTTTGCTGAAACCGCTGCTAGCCTAAAAGCCCAGCTCGATCAGCAATCGACTCAAGTTGATAGCTTGAAGCGCAACTTAATTGCTTTAGAGAGCAAGATCTCGGAAGCGAAGACCAAGAAGGACATGCTCAAGGCCAGAGCATCAGCTGCAAAAGCAAACGAGCAGTTGCAAAGCGCTTTGAGCAGCAGCGGAGCCAAAACAGGTAACGCAATGGCAGCCTTTGAGCGTATGGAAGAGAAAGTTCTGCACTTGGAAGCCCGTTCTCAAGCAGCAGCCGAACTAGCTGGCGTCGGACTGGAGGAGCAGTTCGCAGCATTAGAGTCAGGGAACAACGTTGATGATGAACTCGCTGCTCTCAAAGCCCAAATGCTTGGCGGTGGTTCGCCTGCTCAAGGTCAACTACCAGCAAGTAGCCCAGCCACCAATCAAACCGCTCAAGCACCTCAGGATACAGCCGTTGACGCCGAACTAAATGAATTAAAAAGACAACTAGATCAGCTATAAGCAACCATAGATCCCCGTAGGGGCGGGTTTTGATGTTAATTTTGACGGCACGAGCAATCATCTGTTGCTAAACCCGCCCGTACCCAACAAATGTGTCATTGACGAGTTTCATTACCATTTACGTTTATTAGAGAGTTTTAGAGAGTTGCAGAGTCGGCACGTACTGGATCAGGGTGTCGTCACGGCAAGAGCTTTAGGGTAGCGATCGCACCGCAGATCAAGTAAATTTCGCTGGTGTTACAAGCTAGTCACGTCAGCTTAAACTATTAAGAGATTGTTAGATTTAGAACAGCATGACTGGCAGTGTAATTTCAATTTCTGACTCTGAGTTTGCGACCGCAGCCTTGCAAACTGACGCTAACGTCTTAATTTATTTTTGGGCACCTTGGTGTGGGCCTTGCCGCTTGATGAGTCCGCTCATAGATTGGGCCGCAACCAACTACAGCGATCGCCTCAAAATTGTCAAAATGGAAGTAGATCCAAATCCTGAGACAGTTGCCAAATATAAAGTGCAAGGTGTGCCCGCTCTAGTGCTACTGCAAAATGGTGAAGTCATCGCTTCAAGTGAGGGGGCGATCGGCAAGCAGAAACTGATTGAATTCATTGAAGCAAATTTGCCTGCCTAACGAGACCCGTCACTCTCAGCAGTCAACTGATGAGGTTCTAGAGATTCAGCGGCACACTGCTACACTTTCGAGATCTCTATTGGGTTTTTATTCATCCTGCGACGGCTGAGAGCGAACAGATCATGGAACTTGCCAAACGCTTAACTCCTCTACAGACCAATGTTTTCGCTGATATGGATCATGCGAAAGCACGTGCCAAAGCGGCTGGACGAGATTTAATTGATCTGTCGTTGGGTTCATCTGACCTGCCGACCGCACCTCACGTTTTAGAGGCGATCGCACAGTCTTTAGCCGACCCTAGCACGCATGGTTATCTGCTATTTCATGGCACTCAAGCATTTCGACAAGCCGCAGCGACCTGGTATACGCAGAAATTTGGCGTGGCGGTTGACCCCGAAACAGAAGTTTTACCTCTAATCGGTTCTCAAGAAGGCACAGCTCACCTACCTTTGGCTGTTCTGAATCCAGGAGATTTTGCGCTGCTCCTCGATCCGGGTTATCCCTCTCATGCCGGAGGGGTTTACTTAGCAAGCGGGCAAATTTATCCCATGCCCCTACTAGCTGAAAATCAGTTTTTGCCTGTCTTTGAAGATATCCCGGCTCCAGTGTTGGCCCAATCGCGGATGATGGTGTTGAGTTACCCGCACAATCCCACCTCAGCGATCGCCCCGCTCAGTTTCTTTCAAGAAGCAGTAGCGTTCTGCCAACAGCACAATCTCGTGCTTGTTCATGATTTCCCCTATGCTGATTTAGTTTTTGACAACACAGTTTTGCCTTCGGTGCTCCAGGCTGACCCTGACAAGAGCGTTTCGATTGAGTTCTTCACGCTCTCCAAGTCTTACAACATGGGCGGTTTTCGGATTGGCTTTGCGATCGGCAATGCTCAACTGATTCGAGCGCTACGGCAAATCAAAGCTTCTGTAGATTTCAATCAATATCGCGGCATTTTGAATGGGGCGATCGCTGCTCTAACAGGCCCCCAAGATAGTGTGCAAGCTACCGTAGAAACCTTCCGGCAACGGCGCGATACTTTTCTGTCGGCGCTGCATCGTATCGGTTGGCAAGTCCCGGTTCCCTCCGCCACGATGTATGTGTGGGCGCAACTACCTCAATCTTGGCAAAACAACTCAATGGAATTCTGCACACAATTAGTCGAAACCACCGGAGTTGCCGCATCTCCAGGAGCAGGTTTTGGCAAATGCGGTGAAGGCTATGTGCGCTTTGCCTTGGTTCACGACCCAGCAATTTTAGAAACCGCTGTCGATAGAATTTCTAGCTTTCTTAACGAACTAGACGGGAAATCCCCCACCTCAACGGAACGGAGAAAGAGCGAAGCGAATTTCGGAGTGTAGTAGGTGGGGGATGAGATGTCGCGGCAGTGGAGCAAAGCGGAACTGCCCATCTCTCAGGTGTCAACGTAAATTCTTCATCAACAGTTCTTACTGCGTGATTGCATTTATGGTAAGATACAGCCATGAAACACGCAGTCAAGGTACGAATTTATCCAACTCCTGAGCAGCAAGAAGCGCTATCAAAAGCGTTTGGATGCGCTCGCTGGTTCTGGAATAATTCACTAGCTGAAACCAATCGACTCTACAAAGAGACGGGCAAAGGACTCTCGCAACAGACGATGAATGACCGCTTGCCTACACTCAAAAAAGAGTTTGCATGGTTGGCAGAACCTTACAGCCAAGTGCTGCAAAGCGTGTCTCTAAATCTGTCTAGAGCGTTTATCAACTTCTTTGAGGGACGGGCAAAGTTCCCAAACTTCAAGTCGAAGCATGGTAAGCAAGCGATTCAATATCCCCAAAACGTCAAGATTGTCGGTGAAGGCTTGAAGCTCCCCAAGATTGGAGTCGTTCCCGCTAAAATTCATCGAACATTTGACGGCAAATTGAAAACCGTTACCGTCTCACTCACGCCATCTGGCAAGTACTTTGCATCGTTGCTATTTGACGATGAACAGCCAGAAGCAGAGCAATCAATTGATGGTAAAGCAGTGGGGCTTGATTTGGGTCTAACGCATTTTGCGATCACTTCTAATGGCTCTAAGTTTGACAATCCCAGAACGCTAAAAAAGCATTCTTGTAACCTCAAACGCAAGCAACAGAAGCTATCACGCAAGCAGCAAGGCTCAAATCGTCGCCAGAAAGCGCGTCGTTTAGTGGCGCGTGTTCACGAACGCATCGCGAACATCCGAAAAGATTTCCTGCATAAGCTCTCCCGAAAACTGGTGAACGAGAACCAAGTCATCGTCACGGAAAAGTTGGCAGTGAAAAACATGGTGAAGAATCACAATATGGCAAAAGCAATCAGTGATGCCAGTTGGAGTGAATTCACTCGAATGTTGAAATATAAAGCAGGGAACGAAGGAAAGATTTATCTCGAAGTTGATAGATTCTTTCCTTCTTCAAAGACCTGCTCGGTATGCCTCAGTCAGGTTGTTGGTTTGCCGCTCGATGTCCGTTCATGGCAGTGTCAGAACTGCAAGACAAAGCACGATAGAGACGTGAATGCGGCAATCAACATCCGAAATGAAGGTCTACGAATCTTGGCGTTAGGAACTAGCGCTACTGCCAATGGAGGGACGGTAAGACCGAGGACTGGAAGGAAATCTTCCGTGTCTAAGGCGCGTCCTGATGAAGTTGGAAGCCCCATCCGCCATGCGGTGGGGTAGTTCACTACCCCAAGTTAGGCAAGTGGATCTCTAGCACTGCCATCATTGCACTCTCGAGACCTGTCTAATCACTTGGTCTCTACATCCCTGAAATTGATCGGGTTCTGCAATCTCTACTAATTCTTTATCAAGCATCAAGCAAAATCCAAACTAGCTTCACCTAGGAAGATGCGGAAATTGCTTAGACTGGACTGTGATTCGGTAGCAAAACTTGATCTAGTTAAACTGCAAAGTAGCTCTTCTGCTTAAGGTTGTTGTGATTGTGGATACGCAATCCCGCTGATCTGCTTGTTAAAGGCTATGGAATCTAGAGGTGCAGTGCTATCTAAACATCTTGTAGAGACATAATCATGATGAAGAAGATTAACCGTTTGATTGTTGGGGCTTCCATAGTTGCCAGCATGAGCGCGATCGCTCCGGCTCAGGCCGCAGCCATCCAAAACGCTACGATTACGGGAAACGCACCCTACTTAACTTATGATGCAGATGCCACAACTACATTTCTAGTGCCTAACAGTGCTAACAATGTTCAGAAGGTTTTAGGTGGCGATAGCAGTAGCCCTACAGGAAACGTAGAGCTTTTCTCTAATAGTGAAACACTTAGCAATAGCCAGTTTGCTAGCTACGGTGCAAGTACTAGCTTAGCTGGAACGATTGGCGGCAAAGCAATCACGCTCAGCAGTCTAACTTTTGCAGATTGGAACACCAATCTCGGTAGTGGCAAGACCCTAGCTCAACAATGGTTTGGTGATCTGTTAGCTGCTTACAATCTCACTTCTTTAGTCACCCCAACTATTGCCAACAGTATCCTAGGTCTTTTCACACAAGCTGGAGGACTGCAGCGCTTTAGTGACCCCAACATCTCCTATGTGAATCAAGATGCCGATGGCTGGATTCGGATTGGCATGGCAGGTCACCTTGATGCCCGTTCTTTCTTAACGCCAAATCAGCAAGCATTGTTACAAACTTTGAACCCTAAAAACTTGCCTATTCAAGCGAGCGAGTTAGTCAAAGTTTCTTACAACAACGGCCCTGCTCAATATCTATACAGCTTTAAGGCTACAAACTCTGGTCTTGTCAACCGAGAAGATAGAGCTTCGCATAACGGTAACTATGAAGTGAAGCTTCAGGGCGATAAACCATCTCAATCAGTTCCTGAGCCCTCGGCTGTCATTGGCTTAGTGAGTTTAGGGGGTTTACTCGCAGCTAAGCGCAAATTAATGAAGCCAACCTCAGTTTCATAGAATCAAGTAGGCGAACTGGTTGGCGTTGGAGTTACCCCTTGGGTGTAGCGATCGCCTAAATCTGCCCTTCAACTAGTTGCCTTTCACAGAGGAGCCTCTTCCCAAGGCTCCTTATTTATTAGCAGGGTTTCTGAGTAAGTTATATTACGGATGCTGATACCGAAAATTTGCTGTAACTAATTTAACCAAAATGTCTTTTAATGGTTCTGTTACATCCATCCACTTTATAACAGAACTAATGGTGGATTAGAGGGTATGCAAAATGAGTGGTGCTGCTGCCGAATCAGAGCAAAGTTGTATCCGGATTCTCATCATTGAAGACAATGAGCTTAATCGCCAACTTTTAGATGACTATCTTAATTACTGCGGGTACAAAGTCTTGAGCTTGGCAGAAGGTTCTGAGTTTTTTACAGCGATCGCTCAGTTCCAGCCCCACGTCATTCTTTTAGATCTAAAGCTACCAGATATAGACGGCTACACCTTGCTTCAGGAGCTTCAGCAGTATCCTGATGCAGCTCGAGTGCCAGTAATTGTAGTCTCAGCATTTGCCTTTCATACTGATCAGCAACGAGCTATGAGTTTAGGGGCGAAACGTTATCTCGTAAAGCCAGTGGGTTTAAACCAGTTAAAACACGCCATTCACGAAGAAGTTAAAAACCTGGCGATTTAAAATAAGCAAAACTCAGGAAGTGACTACTTGCTACTTTTCTGAAGACGAAGCGTTGCGCTGCTCTTGAATAAAAGTCTCAATCAGATGGCTGAGGGCTTGCACAGACGTACCAGCTTCGGCAATCTGTCTCTCTAATTCCGCCATTTGTAGAGTTGTGGTCTGCAATTGATTCAGAATTTGATCAATTGCATCACGAGTTTGAGCTTCAAACTCTTCCAATTTCATAGGGTAAAGACCGAAGCTAATAGTTTTAATCGATACACAGCCATCATAACGACTACGGATCAGAACAGAGATCAGCTATTTCACCGAAGATCTTTTCGTGTTTTAAGATCAAAGAATAGACTTGCTTGATCTGGCGACCAATTCACTCCATTTTTGGGGCCAATTCTCGAAAAGCAAGCGATCGAATTCAGTCTGGATTGTTCTATTACAGTTTTTCCCTACACGCTTATCTCTTGCTGCTTGTGACGTTATCTTCTGTTGTGCCATTACTCAAAGACCCAGATCGCCTAGAAAACCGCTTGCGAGAAATTCCGCCAGAACCGGGAATTTATTACATGCGTGATGCCAGCGATTGCATTCTTTATATTGGGAAATCTAAGAAACTGCGATCGCGGGTTCGGTCTTACTTTCGCGACTTACAAGCTCTCAGCCCCCGAATCGCCTTAATGGTACGGCAAGTTGCTGAGATTGAATTTATCGTGACCGATACTGAAGCTGAAGCTTTAGCGTTGGAAGCGAACCTGATTAAGCAGCATCAACCCCACTTTAATGTGCTGCTAAAAGATGACAAGAAATATCCCTACTTATGTATTACTTGGTCAGAAGATTATCCACGTATCTTTATCACTCGTAAACGCCGACTCGCTAAAGAGCGCGATCGCTACTATGGGCCGTATGTCGATACACGATTGCTCAGAAGCACGCTCTATTTAGTCAAACGGATTTTTCCACTTAGACAGCGGCCCCAACCTCTGTTCAAAGACCGACCTTGTCTTAATTTTGATATTGGTCGTTGTCCAGGGGTTTGCCAACAAATGATCAGCCCAGATGACTATCGCAAAATTGTGCAGAAAGTGGCGATGGTCTTTCAAGGGCGTACTGGAGAATTGGTTGACCTGCTGACTCAACAAATGGAGCAGGCCGCCGAGTCTATGAACTTTGAGCATGCCGCTCGTTTGCGCGATCAAATTGCCGGATTGAAGGAGCTAGGAGCCGAACAAAAAGTTGCTTTGCCCGATGACACCATTTCGCGAGATGCGATCGCCTTAGCTGCTGACGAAAACCACGCTTGTATTCAACTATTTCAGATTCGAGCGGGTCGGTTGGTGGGGCGATTGGGGTTTGTTGCCGATGCTCAGTCGGGTGAACCAGGCGCAATTTTGCAGCGCGTTTTAGAAGAACACTATCAAACCGTCGATGCGGTGGAAATTCCGGCAGAAATTTTGGTGCAACACGAGTTACCCGAAGGTGACATGCTGGCAGAGTTTTTGAGTCAACGAAAAGGTCGAAAAGTCGCGATCGTTGCCCCACAGCGTCAAACCAAGGCAGAACTCATCGAAATGGTAGAGCGCAATGCTGAGTATGAGCTAGCCCGTACTCAACGTTCTGCCGATCGCAACGCTCAAGCCACCCTCGATTTAGCAGACATCTTAGACCTACCCGAACCCCCTCGTCGGATTGAGGGCTACGATATTTCTCACATTCAGGGTTCAGATGCCGTCGCCTCGCAAGTTGTATTTGTGGATGGGTTACCCGCTAAGCAGCACTATCGGCATTACAAAATTAAAAACCCTCCTGTCACCAGTGGGC
>CBIHQL010000108.1:0-10051 GCA_966211855.1 uncultured bacterium | reverse complement strand
TCATATTCCACCCCGCCGTAAGTTGCTTGCCCCTGTAGAATGGCTTGATTTGCCGCTAAATGACTGGGGCGATCGCGACTGACTCGCACAGGTTGCCAAGGTTGCGGCGGTTGCGTCGTCGAGGCTGGCGCTTGTAGCACTACATAAAAACGGCTGCCCGGATTCAAATCTTGCCCCTTTGAGTTCGGGTCTTTTTCTAGTGTTTCCCAACCTGCCAATTTGCGTAAGGTGTCAAATCGGGAGATCTCATAATTGAGGATGACTGAATAGCCCCGCAAAAAATCGTATGGGTCTACCGGAATGGTTTTGAGCACGATCGGTCGCCCTGTGAGATGCAGATAAACCGCTGGAGCCGGAATGCCTAAAATCAAGGCGGCTTGTAATACTAGCGGTAACCAAAATCGCCAACTAGGTAAAGATTTTGCGGGTGCTTGAGCAATTGGATCAGCAGCAGTCATAGCGATTCCTCCTCAGAAGGACGCAGGCGAGCAGTAGTCGTGGGGTTGAGAGTGCGGACATAGCGCTCAAACCATAGCCCTACTGCAATCACACCCAAGCCGCAGAGAAACAGTACCAACGATTTGAATAAGAGGTCGGTGTTGTACTCAAACAAGCGGCTGAGAATTTGCAACGTTAGGAGTGTCATCCCCAGCCAAAAAGCGCTCCGCTGCCCTGAGGCAATGCCTTCACGCATTAACCCAGCCGCCAGCAAGAATAGTAGGACGTTAAACAAAAACGTGGCGATCGCTTCCATGGAAATGCCTGCAATCAAACCGAGGGGAACCAATGCTGTGACTCCCAAAAATCCCAACAGCACCCAAGTGGTCAAATAGTTTTCTTGCCGCCCTGCCGGACTCTTGGCCTGTTGCACCAGATAAAACCACTCCACCAGAGTCAGGCCAAGCAACGCGACTACATTAAGACCTAAAGCCCAGCTAGGCGTTGGTTCTGTTGCTGAACCAGTTGAAACGTAATAGCTCTTCAGCCGCCAAACCCAGTGGAATGACAACCAATAGAAGAGCCCACCCAAAAACAAGATCGTGAGGTTGCGGGCGAGGGGGCGAAACGGTCGAGCCACAGTGATCGGCAGTTGTCGAGGGCGATCGTAGGCTTGCCAAAGGGCATCGTCATAAGCCCAAAGCAAGGCGGGAGGCAACACCAAGGCGACTACCATCCAAACGCTACCTGATCGAGACTGACTACTCCAATCGCCAGGAAGCCAAGAAGCGAGGCTGGCTTCGAGCGAGGAAACCACTGCGATCGCTGCCAAGACGAAAATGAAACGCGATCGGCACCAATAAGCCAACGGCACCAGCAATAGCGCCGAGATCACAGGCATGTTTTGCACCAACATTTGTGACCACAGCGCTCCAGTTCCTGGCACATTCCAAGTAACTTGAGCTTGCCAATAGCCACACCCTAGGAGCAGTGCAGCTAAAACCCCTAAGGACGTAAGCCGCAAGCTGTAAGCCATCGCCACCACACCCAACCCCCAAGCGAGCCAGAGGTCAGCCGCAGGGCCGTGAATTTGAAACATCTGGGCCATGAGTGCCATATTCGCGCCCAAAACCAAGGCACCCAACAGCAGCAAACCTTGCCCCAGCCGATGTTGCCAGCGGGCTTCTTCTGCTGTGGTGGGTCGCGATCGCCACAGGTAAAACCCAGCACTATTGACCCCCACAAACAAACTCAGCAGCATCCCCACTCGCAGCCAGCGTGACCATGCTTGCCAATTTGCAGCGACAAAGGTGATCGCCGCCAACCCCAGCAACAACCCACCCAAGCACAGCAAAATTAGTGTAAAGCGGTTGCGAGCTGATGTGTCTAAGCTACTGAGCCGATAGCGATCGCGCAGTTGTTGGTATTGCTCAGCAGTAATTAAACCCTCTGCCTGCCATTGCTCTGCCTCTTGCCGAAGCTGATAGCGAAATTTATCTGTAGCCATACAAACCTCCTGCTCAGGCAGCGTTACCCAAGACAGTGATGAGATAAAAAGGGGCGATCGCAACTTTGTTGGCACTCACGCCAGATCACGATTCGCCTATATCTAAGGTGTCATTGCACACTCGAAGTTTGTCCCGCACTATGCCAGCTTTGGGACTTGCACAAATTATCGAGTCCCCTACCGATTTTGCGGATTAACTTTGGCTTTTCTTCGGGGGTGTTTGAGGTTTTGGGGATGGCTGGGGCGATCGCGGCGTGGGAGTAGCGCTGCCAGATTCACGGGGTCGGGGTGCAGGAGGTTCTTGATACAACTGCTGGCGACCATTACGGATGATGCGGATCATTTCGTTGAGCTGCTGCTCCATATCGCTGAGCACGTGATCGGCATAGGCATCGGCACCGCCTTGAATGTCCTCACACTCCGCGATCGCCAGCCGTCGCATTTCGTCAATTTCTTGTTGGGCTTGACGGCGCATACGCTCAAGATCCCGCATCGTTTGCTCTTGAATATCCTCGCACTCCTCTTGCACCCGCTGCCGGATTTGGCGAGCTTCCATTTCTGCTTGGCGGATGATCCCCAACTCATCGAGAATCTGGGCGGCTCTCCGTTCGGCAGCATCAATAATTTCTTGGGCATACTGCTCAGCCTGAAGCAAAATTTCGTCTTTTTGGCGGACTAAATCTTCTGCCTCTTGAAACGCCGTGGGCAGGTTTAGGCGCACCAAATCGAGTTGATCGAGCAGTTGCTCTTCGTCGATCAACGTCCGACGGCTGAGAGGAATGCGCGGGCTGTCTAAGATCATCTCTTCGAGGTGATTCAGTTCCCGCTGAATATCTACGTTTCCTGGCCTGACCGTTTCTCCATAAGCGTTTCCACCTTGGGCTGATCCAATCTGAGCGTTGGATCGATCGCGGTCGGGGCTGCTGCTGGCTGAGTCTTGGCGTAACATCTGCTGTAAATATCTAGGGCAACATGTTGAGGAACGAGATGATCGACGGGACCACCAAACTTAGCAATCTCTTTCACCAGACTACTACTTAGGAAACTGTATTCGTTAGAAGTGGCGAGAAAAACAGTCTCTATCTGATCAGAAAGCGTTTTATTGGTATGGGCCATTTGGAGTTCTTTCTCAAAGTCAGAGAGCACTCTGAGACCTCGCAACAGCACCTTGGCTTGCCGGAGATGCGCGTAAGTTACCGCTAAGCCATCAAAACTATCCACTTGCACCTGGGGTAAATGACGAGTCGCCAGCTGAATTTGCTCAATCCGCTCTTGCACCGTAAACAAAGGAGTTTTGTTAGGGTTTCGCAACACCGCGACAATCACGGTATCAAACAACTGCGCACCCCGCTGAATAATGTCGAGGTGACCAAACGTAATGGGGTCAAAGCTACCAGGGTAGATGGCAATCACAAGGCATCAATTTAGGGTAGGCAACATCACAAGCTGAGCCACAGTTGGCTGAATTGAGCTGTGAGTGATGAAATTAAGCCAGATTTTGTCTAGTTTAGCTTGCTATCCCATTCTCTAGACGATCTTCTAAACTGGAATCGCGATCGCTGGCAGTGAAGCAGTCCAGCAGCCATTGCAATCTCGTTCATAGCCTAAGGAGGCTGAAACGCCGATGACAGAAACGCCCCCGACGACTCCATTGCCCAATTTAGCCTTATTGGAACAAGCTCAACAGGCGATCGCAGAGTTTGAAAGCTCAGTTGCCCCTGGTGTTTGGTCGCACCTCGACAAAGCCACTGTGATCGCTGATCTCCGCGCCCGCATTACCGATCCTTTTCAGATTAATCAAGGGGGTCAACCGTTTTGTGGCCCTGCCTCGATTGTGTTTGAACTGGTGCGTAAACAGCCTGTGCGCTATGTGCAAATTTGTCGGAGCTTGTTTGAAGTCGGCAGTTTTCAATCGCAAACACGTCAGATTGCAGCCTCAGCTCGGTTGCGTCAAAGCCAAGGTCGTCTACGGATGGGCCAAGCTGATTGGATGCTCTTGTCAACCCTGCGAGATTCTGAAAATCTCTTATTTCCCGTTGACCCCGGCGCTCCTGACATCATGCGAAATTTGTCGGGCATGACCAAATCTTGGGAAATGAAGGGGTGGGTGCGCGAAATTTTGGGCTACCGTGATGTCCAATATGAGCACACATATCTGTTCGGTGAGTTTGAAGCCTTAACCGCAGCCGCAGACGTGATCGCGAGTGGGGGTGTGGCGTTTGCCCTGATTACCGCAGAGGGATTATTGCTCGATAAAAAACCCCTGCTGCCCTACCCCAGCCACTGGGTCACCATTCTCGGCAACATTGTGATTCAGAAAGGCCAATTTTTACAGCACGATAGCGGTCACTTAAGCTGTGACATTTACTCTTGGGCTAAAAAGATGAAGCTAGATGCAAACGAAGGCCCTTTTGAAGATTATTTTTGGGGTGTCGTTTTGGGTCGCCCGTAATAGATCTGAAATGTCATAAAGATTTGACATAAACGCGATCGCACCGAGGCGTTTCAACCCCAGTTGCAGGTTGGTAGCCGCTGCTTTCGTAAAGTTGTACGGCTTCTTTGAGCACACTCGCCGTTTCTATCCAAATGGTGCGAAAACCACGAGCCGCGATCGCTTGCTCTAGTTGTTGCAACAAAAAGCGTCCTAACCCTTGACCTCGTGCCGCTGGCAACAAATACATTTTGCGAATTTCCACAGCTTGCGGGCTGCGCTGGATCGGGTAATAGGCGGCAGTCCCGACAATTTGTCCTTGAGACTCGACTACCCAAAACTCGCCACCCACCTGTTGATAGCAAGCCTCAATTTCTAAGACATCGCGATCGGCTCCAGTTGGCTCCCAATTTAGACCATAGTCTGCTAACACCGATCCAATCACGGCAGCAGCAGCAGAGCGATCGCGGGGTTCCCAAGCACGGATGAGAAAATCTTGATAGTGCAGTCGCATTAGCTGTGAATTCTAGGTTCGGGGTGCAAGGTTGCGAGTAATTGGCTTTCAACGGTGGCTAATTCTGCTAAGCGCTGCTCAACTTGGGGGCGATCGTAGTAGGTTGTGGCTAGCACCCAGTAAGCCCCATAATGTCGAGCTTCCGAGGCCATCAATGCCCGATAAAACCCTGCCAATTCGGGGTCATTACAATGCTCTGCCAACAGTCCCAAGCGTTCGTGGCTCCGAGCTTCAATCAAGCCACAGACCAGCAAGAAATCCAGCAATCGCTCTGGTTCATTGCGGCGAATTTGGCTGTTGAGTCCTGCCCCATAAGGCGGTGCTGATAATGGCCCCAGCGGGACACCACGCCGCTCCAAAATTTGATTGACCTGCTCGAAATGCTCTAGTTCTTCTTTGGCGATCGCGGTTAAGGTCTTCACCAACTGGGTGTTTGAAGGGTAGCGAAACATCAAGTTCAAGGCCACACCGGCTGCTTTGCGCTCACAGTGAGAGTGGTCGAGCAAAATCGTGTCTAGATTGGCGATCGCTTGTTCCACCCAGGCAGTCGAGGTGGGTTGCTGAAGAAATTTGATTTTGGCGGCAGAAGAAGCGACAACCACGGCAAATTTTGAATGCAACTAGTTATTACCAGTTTCCCCGATCGCAGGCCATTTCGGCAGCAAGCATCTAGCCATCAAGAATTGTTACTAGTTCTCCTGACTTACTCTTTGATTCTAGAAATTAAGCTTTGAAGACGAAATCAATCGCTTCTAGCTGTTTGGGAAATCTACAGTCAGGAGCTTTAGGAGTTTTGCATGTCCAGTAAAGGCAGGGTTGACCGCCGACATCTATGGTCGCGTCGGTCTTTTTTAGGGCTTGGAGGAGCTGCCTTAGCTCATTTCTGCATAAGCGCTCCCTCTGCAGAAGCGGCTCAACCCGTACGCGTGATCCGCCGAGTTGTTAACGGAGTTCCCTTTTATCAAACCACGATCGACCTCACAGACCCCAAAACCTTTATTACGATCGACCTAGCGCATAATGCCCCCGCTGCTAACAATGCTCAGCGATCGTATGGCGACGAAACCTTTCCGCGCATGGTCAAGCGTGCTAGAGCCGCAGTAGTTGCCAACGGTACCTTTTTTAGCACGGATCGCGAAAAGCGGGTGATGGGCAATATGGTGGCTGAGGGGCGATTTCTCAAGTACAGCCCCTGGGAAAATTACGGCACCACGTTGGGGTTACGAGCGGGCAACCAACCCGAAATGGTTACTGCCAGAGTCGATGGTTTACCTGCATGGCAAGAGCATTGGTTTTCGATGACCGCAGGGCCACGGCTGCTCAAGGAAGGCAAAATCTGGATTGCCCCTAGATCAGAAGGATTTCGCGATCCAAGTGTTTTAGGTGTGGCATCCCGTGCTGCTATTGGCTTTCCTCGTGGGGGCAAAAAGCTAGTTTTGGCAACGTTCTTGAAACATTTGTCGTTAGAGCAAGAAGCCAAAATCATGCGTGCCATCGGTTGCTATGAAGCGATGAACCTGGATGGCGGCTCTTCTCTCGGCTTAGCTCGCAGCGGCAAGGTTTTAATCAACCCCAGCCGACCGCTGACGAATGTGCTGGTGGTTTATGATGCCAAGCATCCTGCCCCTAGCGCCCTCAAAGATTCTTGGAGCTTGTTTCAGCGAGGCGATCGCCCTAGCCGCAATGCCTAGGTAACCAACAGCTTGTTCTTTAACTACGAGCAAGCTGTTGGAGATGATTGACCAAAGCATGTAAGCCTAAGCGATAGCTCTCAGGGCCAAAACCACTGATCTGCCCTACCGCAACAGGCGCAATGTAGGAGTGGTGACGAAATTCTTCGCGACGATAGATGTTGCTGAGGTGGACTTCTACGGTCGGGATATTTACAGCAGCGATCGCATCCCGTAATGCCACACTGGTATGCGTATAAGCGCCTGCATTAATTAAAATTCCCTGATGAAGTCCTTGGGCGCTATGAATTGCATCGACTAGCGCGCCTTCGTGGTTAGATTGCAACGTCGAAACTTTCGTCTCTAGCGACTGACCTTCTCGCTCTAGTAGCTGGTTGATTTCATCGAGAGTCACACGACCATATATTCCGGGTTCTCGTTGCCCCAGAAGATTTAAGTTAGGCCCGTGCAGCACCAAAACGCTTAGCAAGCGGTCAACTCACTTTATCCATTCAAAATTAGGTCACAAAAGATTTAGCGACGGCGATCGTCTACAGGAATGGGAATCGGCTCTGGTTCTGGTTGAGCCTCTGGCCCCAGTAATGCTTCAATTAGCCTGTCAACTAATTCTTTTAGCTTTTCCAGTACCTTCTCGATGAAATCCATTAACCAGCTAACTCCTTATAGCTCAGCCCAAGGTGCTTTTCTCTACAAAGAAAGCAAAGAGGCTAACTTAACCAAGGTTGCTTCTTTACTTGATCATAACCAATCATTTCAAATGATCAAGCGCGTGATCCCGAAATGTTCAAAAATGTAGATTTTCAGATGTCTGACGAGCCAATAATTTGCGACGCAACTGGTCTAAGGCAGTACAAGCACTAATGTTTTGAATCCACGCCCGACTCCGAAGTGAACCAAAGTGATATTCATAGCTTTCGAGGACTTGATCAGGGCCAGCTAGACCAACATAAACTAAGCCCACAGGTTTAGTGGGTGTACCTCCACCAGGGCCAGCAATTCCGGTAATACTCAGCCCCCAGGTAGTACCCAGCCGCGATCGCACCCCAGCCGCCATTTGTTTGGCAACTTCATGACTCACGGCTCCATGCTGATCGAGCGTATCGGGGTCTACATCAAGCAGTGCTTTTTTGACCTGGTTGTCGTAGGCAATGACACCACCCCAAAAGTAGTTAGAGCTGCCCGGCACGCTGGTTAACATTTGCCCTAAACCACCCCCAGTACAAGACTCGGCAGTGCTAAGCGTTTCTTGCACAGCTTGTAACTGGGCACCCACCACTGCAGCCAAGCTATCTTCATCTGCCCCGTAATAGTCAGCACCGCCGATCTGCCGTAACTGTTGCTCAACAGGCTCAATCAGTTGCAGGGCGATCGCTTCCGACTCGGCACGGGCAGCAATTCGCAGTTTTACCTCGCCATGATTGGCATAGGGAGCCACAGTCGGGTTTTGTAATTCTAAAAACGGGGCAACCCTTTCGGCTAATGCAGATTCACCAATGCCCCAAAAGCGCAGAGTCCGACTACAAATGATTTCTTGACCCCAGCCTTGTCGCCGCAGGTAAGGGACTGCAGTTTCTTGCCACATCAACTTCATCTCTGACGGTACACCGGGAAACGTGAGAATCGTCAGACCTGTCCGAGGCTGCCAAATCACTCCGGGCGCACTGCCGACAGGGTTTGGTAAAACTTCCGCTCCCTCTGGCAATAGAGCTTGCTTGCGGTTGCTGGGGGTCATCTCACGCCCACGACGAGCATATTTTTGAGCAATGTCTTCGATAATTTCTGGATGCTCAACCAGAGGCGTGTCAAAAAATTCGGCGAGAGTAGCGATCGTGAGGTCGTCGGGAGTGGGGCCTAAACCACCCGTCAAAATTAATAGGCGCGATCGTTCACAGGCGATCGCCAGCACTTTTTGGAGCCGCAGCGGGTTATCGCCAACCACGGTTTGGTAATAGTGAGGAATGCCAAGTTGCGCTAACTGTTGGGCGAGAAACTGAGCAGTGGTGTTGAGAATATCGCCGAGCAGTAATTCGGTGCCGACAGAAATAATTTCAGCACTCAGACTCATTGCCACTCCCCTACGCTTGCATGATCAAACTTGAATTAGCGAGCCCGTGCGTGCTTCCGAACTTGCCAACTCGTGTAGCTCAGTAATGCCGTCGCTCCTAGCGCATACGCCACGCCACTAGGGATGCCGGAGACTGCCAACGCGAGGCTGCCAACCCACAGTGTCAGCGAGTAAATAAATAATACGGTCAACCGATGCGATAGACCTGCTTGTAGCAATCGGTGGTGTAAATGCCGCTTATCGGCGACAAACGGCGATCGCCCGCTGAACAGTCGATTGAGAATCACAGCTGACATATCTAAAATCGGCACTGCCAAGATGATATAGGGCAGCACAACCGCAACAGTGGTGACACTCTTAATCAGACCGATAACGCCTACCCCTGCTAGCGTGAAGCCAATAAAGTAGGCACCCCCATCGCCCATAAAAATCTGAGCGGGGTTGAAGTTATAGCGCAGAAACCCTAAAGCTCCTCCAGCGAGGGCGGCAGCAATTAAGGCGGCGGCGGGCTGTTGCATAAACAAGCTGCTAATCAACATGACGACAGCAGCAATGCCTGAAACTCCTGCGGCTAGGCCATCTAAGCCATCAATCCAGTTGATTGCATTCGCCATGCCCACTAGCCAGATGACTGTAATCGGCAAACTGACCCAATCTGGTAAGGAGACTAAGCCGTCAAACGGAATGGTAAGAAAGTCGATTTGCACTCCTGCTTTCCAAGCAAGACCTGCCACAATGGTTTGCGCCAGAAGCCGGGTCAGGGGTGACAGCCCCATCAAATCATCAGTCAAGCCAATTAAGAAAAAGGCCAAACCACCGATGGTCACGCCCCAAACTTCGTATTCTTTGTCGGGTGGGAGCCAGCCAAAGCCGCCAGTCCACCAAACAATTAACAGTGCAATAATTGTGCCCGCAAAAATAGAAACACCCCCCAGGCGCACCATCGGACGTTGGTGAACTTTGCGATCGCCTGGGAGGTCAACGCGTCCACTTTTGAGGCCGATCTTTCTAACGATCGGCGTACTCCAGAGAACGACGCTAGCGGAGACAAGGAATGCAACCAGGTGATAGAGCTGGTATGGCATCTGGAAAATGTTGTAGAGGTCAAGCCAAAAACGGTGTCAGGCAGAGTCTACTATATTTCAGCCAGTTCCGAGCAACTAAATCCGGATGCAAGCCTAAATTTCTTTAAGCCAAAACAGGCTCAGGCATACTCAGGTGAGGATAGAGCGGGAACTTTTCGCATAATTCCGCAACCCGACGACGACAATCTTGAGCGATCGCGTCATCTTCAGGGTTCAGTAGGCGATCGGCAATGATGTTGGCAATCTCGGTAAACTCAGCCACGCCCATACCACGGGTCGTCATTGCCGCAGAACCCAAACGCAAACCACTGGTCACAAAG
>CBIHQL010000107.1:0-10071 GCA_966211855.1 uncultured bacterium | reverse complement strand
GATGCCGCCGGAGCTTTGGGTTATCTCGGAGATCCTCGAGGTTTTGAACCGTTAGTACGAGCTTTTTATGAAGACACCGACTGGCTAGTACGCTTCAGTGCGGCAGTATCTTTAGGGAATTTGAAAGACCCACGCGCGTTTCAAGTATTGATGCAAGCCCTCGATAGTGATGAGGTGATTTTGCATCAGGCAGCGATCGCCGCTTTGGGAGAAATCCAAGCAGTTGAAGCGGTCGATGCAATTTTGCGCTTTGCTCAATCTGAAGATTGGCTGGTACGGCAGCGTCTAGCAGAAGCATTAGCTCATCTGCCTAGCCCCAAAAGCGTTTCTGCCCTGAGGTATCTCGAAAAAGATAGCCATGTCAATGTGGCAACTGCTGCTCGTCTCTCGTTGCAGCATCTATTAGAGAAGTCGCCAGAGCTAGATACGCCAGTTCTGTAGGCTGTCAAAAGTCGCTACTAAATTAAAGTGCCTCAAAACTGAGGATGCCGCGATCGCCATCTATTACTACAGGCCGACCCACAGGTAAGGCAGCATTTGGGCCGTCATGACCAAAGGGTAGCTCTGCCACAATCGGTAAATTAAGGTCTGTCAAGCGATCGCGCAAAACTTCGGTCACGCTAAAACTCGGAATATTTGCGGGTGGTTGACATTGACTAAACCGCCCCAGCACAATCCCACGTACGTGTTGCAACGCTCCGGTCAAGCGCCACTGAGTCAGCATCCGGTCAAGGCGATAGGGTGCCTCTGACACATCTTCAAAGGCCAAAATAACTCCATCTAGTGTGGGTTGCCAGGGTGTGTGCAGCAGATGGGTCGCTACGGTGAGATTGGCAGGCAATAATAAACCCTGCGCTTGTCCACCGCTCCATCCCTCACCTTGTAAGGTTGGCAGCGAAGCTTGACCTTCAACCCAATTAAACAATCTCTCAACTGACCAATCGGGCTCAGTGGCTAAAGTCGTTAGTAGCGGGCCGTGTACCCCCGATACTCCTTGCTGGCTCAAGCCCCACAGCAAACTGGTGATATCTGAGAAGCCAATCAGCCACTTGGGTTCGGTGGGAGGCCATTGCCAATCTTCTAGTAAGCGGGCTCCGCCATATCCACCTCTGGCGCAGAGAATCGCCTTGCAGTCAGGATCTTTGAGGGCAACCTCTAACTGATGACGGCGATGCTCATCGGTGCCTGCTAAGTAACCCCAGCGGTTGTCGTATCCCACACTTAGATCGACTTGATAGCCACGCGATCGCCACATTTGCACACCCTTTTCAAACGCCTCTCGCTCACGCAAGGCACCACTCGGCGCAATCACACACAAGCGATCGCCTGGTTTTAGAGGGGGCGGCAGTTGGCAAAGTTCCATAACAAAATTAGCCAGAAAAGCGAGAACGGAGACAGGCAGCCAATTTTAACCTGAGATGACTTCAAACAGAATGGGCACTGAGAATATCAGCAAACCACTGCTCTAAGCGATCGCCCATCGCTGCTTGAGAAAATTCGGTTTCTGCTTGCTGACGACAAGCCGCCCGATCAATTTGATGGATTTTAGCGATCGCGGCAATGAGCCCAGAGACACTATCGGGTTCCACGAGCCAGCCGGTTTCGCCCTCTCGCACAATCTCCGCTGGGCCGCCACGACGATAGGCAATCACCGGAACGCCACAGGCTAACGCTTCGATCGCCACATTGCCAAATGCCTCGACCCAACGCGGTGTAACCAGCAGTGCTTGGCATTCTCGTAGCGTTTGTTGCAGTTTGGCTGTTGGCAAAAACCCTTGATATTCTACAGGGGCACGGGGATAGGCGTTGCATAATTGCTGCCAGTAGTCGGGATCGGTCATGGCACCGAGAATTTTTAAGGGCATTCCGGTTGCTTCTGCCGCTGCGATCGCATCTTCTAAGCCTTTTTCGGGAGCAATGCGCCCAACCCAACCCAACCAGGGCTGAGGGGTGGCACAAAACTCGTACATTGATAGATCAAAGCCATTGCCCAAACAACGACAGCGATCGGCAAACGCAAAGGTCGCAGCTTGAGCGTGACTATGCACCCCAATAGTTTTAGGAAAGCGATCGGCTACTTGTCCAATGACTTCATCCATCGCCTCGGTGAGCGAACCCATACTCACCAAATGAGCGATCGGCTGAGAAAAAAAAGGTGTGAGGTAAAACGGTAGCCAGTCGTAGGCAAAGTTGATCAGCAGATCATACTCTCCGGCAACTTGACGCGCATACTCCCACATATTGGCGAGCACCGCATTCCCTGGCATCGTGATCGGGTCAATGCGCTCTTGGGTTTGGGCTGTGGTTTGTAGGGTGCCATCAATCTCGACAATGGGTAAGTCACCAAGTTCTGATCCGGCAGGAGCGACAATTTGCAGCGAATGACCGCGCCGAATTAATTCTTGAGCAATATTATGCAGAGTTAGCTCAACACCGCCGCCTAAACCCGAACCGAGGGGGCCAACTGACGTAGAAAGCAGGAGCAGTTTGAGTTTAGTAGAGGTAGTCACTGGTGAGAAATAAACAATTTAGCAAGATAAAAGAAGTGGTCTGGCGCGATCGCCTTTAGTGCTCCATGTTTTCTGGAAACCGCTCTGGCAAGCTTTCGGGGGGGCTAACCGAGTTTTTGAGCGAGGGCATGTCCATTGTGGCGGCAGTGCGAATGCGGTTGACCTGGTTTAGGGCCCAACGAGCCGTTTCTTGCACTTCAGCATCGGGGTCTTCTGTGGCATGACGCAACAGTTGACTAATTTGAGCAACCAGGTCGTAAATTCGTGTCACATCCCGAATGGCATTTTTTCGCACTTCTGGGTTTTCATCTTGCAAGGAAATTGCGAGAGCCCGGTTCATGGGCTTGAGTGTCCGTACCCCAATTTCTGAGAGCGAAGCCAAAATCAAGCTGCGTTGCTTGGAGTCAGAATCAATCATCAAGTCAACCAGTGGCTGCACAGCTTGGGTGTCTCCCCGTTGACCGAGTTCCCAAATCGCTTTGCGACGCTTGGCTGGGTCAGGGCTGCGCAGCTCTTTAACCAACTCATCAACAATATTAATTCGCGACAGACGGGTCGTTTCGCCGACAGTGAGGGGTGCGGAGCTGCTGTCGTTTGCTTCTGATATGACGGTGCTGTGACCGTTGACTCCATTGAGCATCGGCGTGTCAACAGGCTCGGCGTCACTAACGGTTGGTTCGGCAACCCCAGGAGTTTCAAAAGCCGCTGGAATTGCTGTTGGATGCTTATGTGCTTGGCTGCGACGCTGTAATAAATAGAGTAGACCTGTGCCAATGCCTGCGATCGCCAATACGCCTAACAGCCAGATAACCCAACTGCGCTGCTCTGATTCCACGGTGGGCGTTGTCTCTGGTTGTGTCTCGGTCTGAGGTGCTGAGCTGAGCTGTTTCTGCTGAGCGATCGCTGCTTCAAGGCGCTGGATAGTTGTAGAGCCAGCAACACCATCAGCTGTTAAGCCCATTGCTTGTTGAAACTTAGAAACGGCTGTAACTGTACTTTCGCCGTAAACGCCATCAATGGTGCCATTGTAGTAACCCAAAGCTTTCAAAGTCGTTTGCAGTTGCTTGACTTCTGGGCCTTGACCGCCTGGATTTAATGTTGACAGTGCTGAAAAATTGAAAGCTGGATTACTGAGTGTTGTCGCCTCAGGAGTTGCTGCTTGGGCAAGTGTCAGGGAATTGGCAATCAAAACCTGCTGGGTTTCCAGACGAGAAGCAAAAGGCACTCCTGGGTAACTCCTAGCTGGGCTGGGGATCACACCCAGACAAGTGACACAGGTAAGTAGGAGCGTTGTGGAGTGGTAGAACGTCATAAATAAACCCAAGGCTTAGAGACGATAACCAGGGCAAACAGTGAAAACACCACGGTTACAGAGTCAGCATAGCGATTCTGACAGTAGTTGTCCCTCAAAATATTCCTAACTTTATCGAAAAATTAGGTATTTTTAGGGTCTGATTTTTCAATAAGTCGTAGTGCTCTAGATAGTTTGAGCTTCGAGAGACGCACCTGTTGAGGTTCAAAAGCTGTTGTTATGAGTCTTATGACTCTGATTCTGAAATGTGAATAGGCACCCTCGCAATATTACCGATTTTATTGTCTGCTAAGGTTGTTACTTCCCTACCGTCAGAGATTGCTTCTGAAGTGGGAGCCAACATTTCAGCGACCGATTTTTGTGTGTTGCTCGCTAAAGTTTCTCGCTGGTTAATCAGGTAAACGCTGACTAACGTCAAGCACACTCCCGCTGACTGGAGAGGGCTTAACACTTCTGAAAGAAACAGATTGCCAAATAGTAGGGCAAACACAGGGGTTAGAAATGTCAGGGAACTCAAGCTGGTGAGACTACCACTGGCAGCAAAGTAGAAAAACAAGCCATAGGCGATCGCACTTCCAAAAATGGTTGAATAGCTGAGGGCTAGCCAACCTGATAAATCGAGATGCACCCACTGGCTGACTTCCCATTGTGAAGATAGAGCAAAGAGGGGCAGTCCGCCGATGACCATATGCCAGCCTGTTGCCACGACCGGATCTACATATCGAAACACAAATCTAGCCATGACTGTGCCCACTGCCATTGATAGTGCGGCTAGCAGCATCAGCCATTCGCCACTCTGAAACAGTTGCTCAACTAACGACCATCCCCCGATATCAGGAGCGATCGCAATCTGGCCTTGAAATAAGTTCAAAATCCACTCATCGGGTAGGCCGAGGAAGCTAATGCCCGCAATTCCCAGCGCCAAGCCTAACCAGCCCCACACTCCAATTTGCTCACCAAACAGCCACCGAGCCATCAGCGCCACGGCTAAAGGTTGCGAGTCGATCATCACCGAGCCCAAGCCCGCATTGGTGCGCTCTAACCCTGCGGCTAAAAAACCTTGAAATAAAGCGCCATCAACCAGAGCAAAGCTGAGAATGCCTAACCAAGCCCGCCAGCCTTGAGGTTGCGATCGCCCCATTAACGCCGCCACTAATAAAATCAACAATCCGGCAGGCATCAGACGAATCCCAGCCAGAAACAGCGGTGTTGTCTGGGGAATCACCCCTTTCATGGCTACCATCGCAGTCCCCCACAAAAAGAAGGGAGCGACTAAAAGAGCCAATGGCAGCTTCGATTGCGTAAGTTTTAACTGCATGAACACTCCGAAGCAGTGGGCACGGTTATGATAAAGGCAAGATAGTTAACGTTTCTTTACCAATTGTACTGGGTATGTAAATGTGTTAAGTAGCTTTTATCAATATCCTTAGTTTTATATCAATTATTGAAGCGTGACTGCACAACCTGCTCAGCCCTGCTTTGCCGAATGCTGAGCTTGGTTAGCAATGAGTTATTAACAACACCGTGATAGGTAAGTACTCCCATAAGCCGTTCAGAATAGGGCAAACTAGGAGTTGAGGCTGCTTTTAACTTAGAAGTGTTTGAGAAGTGAGCCACCTAACTTTGGTTGGCGAAAGCTCTGCCTTCTAAACTGTCCAGCCACGTTAGATGACGGCTACTACCTCACATTTTCTTTTTACTGGTTCTAAACTGCTCATGATTTGGCCTTTTAAGCCTCGGTCACGAAAACAAATTGCTCGCATTGAAATTACAGGTGCAATTGCTGGGGCAACCCGTAAGCGAGTGCTAGAAGCTCTGAAAACGATTGAAGAAAAAAAATTTCCAGCTCTACTGTTACGGATTGACAGCCCTGGTGGCACCGTTGGCGACTCGCAAGAAATTTATAGCGCTCTGATGCGGTTGCGCGAAAAGGTCAAGATTGTAGCCAGTTTTGGCAATATTTCTGCCTCCGGTGGCGTTTACATTGGCATGGGTGCCGAGCACATTGTGGCGAACCCCGGCACGATCACAGGCAGTATTGGGGTGATCTTACGAGGCAACAACTTGGAGCGCTTGCTTGACAAGGTTGGGGTTTCTTTCAAGGTCATCAAATCTGGGCCTTATAAAGATATCTTGGCGTTCGATCGCGAACTGACTGAGCCAGAAGCCCACATCTTGCAAGAGTTGATCGACACCAGCTATCACCAATTTGTCCAGACCGTAGCCGATGCACGCAAACTGACTGTTGAAGCTGTGAAAAGCTTTGCCGATGGTCGAATTTTTACAGGGCAACAAGCGGTAGAACTGGGCATTGTCGATCGCTTGGGCACTGAAGAAGATGCACGACGTTGGGCTGCTGAGCTAGCTGGGTTAGATCCTGAAAAAACTCAGTGCTTCACATTAGAGGAGCGCAAGCCCTTGTGGAGTCGGTTGATGTCGGGAGGCAGTCAAACGCGTACCGGGTTAACGGCAGGCGTGAATTGGGTAGAGTTTGAGCTATCAACAAGTGGGTTGCCACTGTGGCTCTATCGTCCTTAAAACTCCTAGGTGATTGTCAAGAAAACTTCTAGGTTTTGTTAACATTGGCTAGCATTTTTGACATTTTCGGCTATCGTGGCGATCGCAGGTGGGTTACCTGAGCGATCGCGACTATTTTTTAACTGTTCTATCGGTTTATGACGGAGGATGACGGCGTGGCTTGGAGAGTTCGAGCAATTCGTGGTGCAACAACAGTTTCAGAGAATACGGCTGAGGCGATTCGGGAAGCAGTACATGAGTTGTTGGATGAGCTTGAAGCTCATAACCAGCTCGACCCCGACGAAATTGTCAGTGCAACCTTTTCGGTGACCCGCGACTTAGACGCTCTCTTTCCGGCCTCCGTGGCTCGCGAACGCTCCCGCTGGAAGAATGTGCCGTTGTTAGATGTGCAGCAGATGTACGTAGAAGGCAGTTTAGAACGCTGCATCCGCTTCCTCATCCACTTCAATACACCAGATCCTCAAGTTGTGATCTACCATCCTTATTTGCGCCAAGCCAAAAGCCTCCGACCCGACTTAGCTCTTGCCCAAGCCGCTTTGAGTGTAGCTCCTGCCCAAGTTCATCATTAGAAATCGCTACGAATTGCTGGTGACTGCGCGATGGTCGCAATCCTAGCCTGATCAACTCAAAAAAAATCGGGAGCCAGATTTTAATCACTGACTCCCTTTTTATTGGCTTGAATTTTAGAGCTTAATGAGTTCTTCGCTAGATTTGCTGCTAATTTCAACCTCTAACTGCAGGCTCGTGTGATTTGCCACTTCCAACTCTAAATTTTCGTGGATGGGCAGAGCCGGAATGAGAGGCAACGCTTCTGGCTGGGGCGATCGCTTGCGGTGGAATCGAATCCCTAAGAAAATGTCATACACAAAATTCCAAAAGTCCTTCGCCGTTTGCAACAAACCGAGGGATTGGTGGCACCCCTTGGCATCCAATAAAGGTTTCGTTGCGTAATAAGCAGGCTGGTAGTTGTACCAAGGAATTGAAGGCCAGAGGTGATGGATTAGATGATAGTTCTGACCCATGATCAGCCAGTTGAGAAGCCGGTTGGGGTAAACGCGGGCATTCTTCCAACGATTACGCTCTTGAAAAGGCCGATGAGGTAAATAGTCAAAAAATAACCCCAGCGCTAAGCCAACAACCGCCAAAGGCACAAACCAAAAATCAAAGATATAGCCAATAAACCCTTGGCAATAAGCAGTGTAAACGAGCAGACCAACGGCTAAACGGCCTAAGAACCACTCTAATAACTCGTACTTCCGCCAAAGCTGGCGACGGAAAAAGAAAATTTCGTGATAAAAAAAGCGGGCGGCAATGAACCAGAGCGGCCCCCCTGTAGACACAAAATGGTCGGGGTCGTTGTCTGGATCGTTCACATTGGCATGGTGCTGCATATGCACCCTGGTAAACACCGGGAAGGAAAAACCCAATAGCAACGCACTGCCATGACCCATGATCGAATTCACAATGCGGTTGCGATGAGCCACATTATGAGACGCATCGTGAATAACGGTACCCACTAGGTGAATGGCAATGACTGTCATAACAAAGCAGCACCAGTGGGGCCAGTTCCAGCACCAGTAACCCAGTATCGATAGGATTTCAATTGCAAAGGCTGACAAAAACATCAGCAGCGTCGGGTTGAATTCACCCGGAGGACCCATCAACTCCCTCGGTACTGTCAGGGGCTTTACTGCCTCCGACATCGTAATCCATACTCCTTTTTGTCATCCTCGCGTAGTATACGATACGAAGGACTAATAATAAAGTTTTGTGAAATCAACTCATTTAAGCCTAAAGTTCATGAAAAAAATATCTAGGCTGCCATAATCCCGGATGTTGGTGTCAAGTGAGGAGTGCTATCACGGTTGCAGAGGCTGGCATTTGCCGCAGTGATTGTTTTACAGCCCTTCACCACTTGTACTCTTCCAGGAAAGTATCGTGATGTTACCACCCTTACCGCCTCGCTTGAGTTCGCAGGTTTTTGCTAGCAGGTGGAAAAATTTGAGTGCTGTGGCAGGAACCATTGTCCTGTTGCAGGGCGGTTTGGCTCAAGCTCAGTTTGCCAATGGTATGCAGATTGCGACCCATCGAGATGCACCTGTGACTGAAACGGCAAAACCAGATGATGTAGTGGTCGAGACTGAACCGACTGAGTCATCCCCGGTTGAATCGCCTACTCCCGAAGCTAAGCCTGACGAGACGGCAACTACCACAGCCGATCAGCCTCGATTTGCCTGTGAGCTTCAAGAAGGTCAGTATACGGTGGTTTATCACCCCGAAAGCCAACCAGGACAAGCATATCCGTGGGCTAAACCCAGTCAACTAGGTGGGGGTTGGACACCCCAACTCCGTTGCCAAGAGATCAGCCGTCGTTTGGAGCTTTATCGGCCTGATGGTTTGCTAGAAATGCGGACTGCGGTTGAGAACAACTACAACACGGTTTGCGTGACCACTCACAAAAATGCTGACTGTCGAATTGTGCTGACCGTGCCCCCTGGTGAAGATCCGATGCTGATTCGCGATCGCGTCTTCCAAAACTTGACCGTTGCCGATCGCGGTGACGCAACCCAAGCTGTCAACACTTTTGTGGATGGTGGACGCAACGCCTCATCGCTCGATCGCCTGATCAATTTGGGTGTGTCAGTGTTGGGCAATCGCTCATCCAGTCGCCAAACGGGTTCAATCAAGCTACGACCCTTTCTTGACCCTGCTGATGGGGGTACAGGAGCGCAATTGCAAGGTAACACCCATTCTCGTCCTGTCCCTCGCCTCAATCCCGGCAATTTTCGCTAGCTTCCTACCCAGGCGATCGCTGAAAGAATTCGAGGCAGGAGGCTGACCAGAGCGGCATTTGTGACTCTATTGGCAAACTTGCCTAGGGGATCAATGCACCAGGAGTCAACCAAACGTGATACTATCCCTGTTGCCTCCATGCAACGAGGTAACAGAATTTTTCTCAGCACTTGATTCTCGGCTATCGGTGCAATTTGCATTGGTAGCCTAGACTGCTTTTCTTGTTGCACTTGGCTTGGGGCGACCTTACACCCATGCTGGAGAGTGCAGCAAGCGATCGCCAGACCCGTCAAGCGCCTACATCGGCGGTAGAGCCTGCCTCTGTCTATTTCTTATCGTCTTGGAATCCATGCAACTGCGTAACTCTCCGCGTCGGACAAAGATCGTAGCAACCATTGGACCCGCCACTAGCAGCCCAGAAGTTTTACGTTCCTTGATTGAAGCTGGTGCAACGACTTTGCGCCTCAATTTTTCTCACGGTACCCATGAGGACCACCAGCGTAGCATTCGTTTGATTCGCCAAATTTCCTTTGAACTGAATCAACCAGTTGGGATTTTGCAAGACCTTCAAGGCCCCAAAATTCGTTTAGGGCGCTTTGAAAATGGGTCAATTACTCTCAAGCGGGGCGATCGCTTCATCCTCACCAGTCGGGCGGTTCCGGGTACCCAAGAAATTAGTTCTGTCACTTATGAACCTCTAGCTGATGAAGTGCCTGAAGGCGCTACGATTCTGCTCGATGATGGTCGGGTAGAAATGCGAGTTGAGAAGGTCGATCGCGAGCAGAGAGAGTTGCACTGCGAAGTTGTGGTGGGTGGGGTGCTCTCCAACAACAAAGGCGTGAATTTTCCGGGGGTTTACCTCTCGATTAAAGCGCTGACCGACAAAGACCGCCAAGATTTAATGTTTGGCCTCGATCA
>CBIHQL010000106.1:0-10103 GCA_966211855.1 uncultured bacterium | reverse complement strand
AATCCACTGTAAGAGAGAGAAAGGCAAAAAAAGAGAGAGGAGACGCGATCGCGCCTTCTCCCTACAAGGTCAGCAATAATTGTTAGAAACCAGGCAGATTGATTTTATCGTCGAGGATCACCATAACCAATCACAGCCACTTTATGACGGTAGATCAGTTCGGCACCATACCAGCCAGAGAGACCCAAAATGGTTGCCACTAGAACCGACAAGATCAAACCCGTTGGTAAAATCGCCCCAACTTGGTTATTCCACCGCAAGACAAAGTTGGCAATGGTCAAGCCAAGTGCTGCCACATTTAACACCATATGTGCCCAACCTGCGCTCCGCTTTCGTACCCGCTCAATTCTCATAAAATCCATCAGCCCAGTCACAGCCGCTAAAACTGCTGTAACCAAGCCCGCGCCGAGCAGCCAAAATGATGCTTGTGCCCAAAAGAGATCCCGAGTCCACCAATAGCCGAGGTCGGTGGCTGCTGCCGTTACCAAAAGCCCAATTGGGAACGTCACCAATAAGGGATGAATTGGGTGACCTGCGATCGCCACGGTGCTAGTGACACCACTATCGCGATAATCAGTTTCGTCGCTTTCAATGATGGGAGGCACGTTGGGGGTCTGTACCATAGTAAGCTCCTGTTAATTAATGATGATAATGATTCACAAACGCAGGCAAGAAAAACCTGGAGCAACTTATCCAGAGGGAAACTGCTCAACGTGAGCATTGGCTTCTAGGGTTAGCTTTCCTGCCTGAACATCTAAGCGTTTGACTCGCAAAGACATGCCTTCTAACTCAAAATTGCGTAAATCTAGTAACTCTGAGGCTCGTTGTAACAAAACTTCGGTCAGCTCAGGAGATAACCCTTGGCCTTCAGTGTACTCAACATTTTCGAGAGAGATGCGATCGCCACTGCTATTAACTTGAGGCACGGCTGTAAACGCAACCCGCTTTGTTTCTCCGCTATCTGCCAAGCGAATCTCAGAACTGAGGGCAAACTTACCATCACTCGGCAACCGTAGCTCTACCTGTTGAGCATCCACTCGCGTTGGTTGACCGTCGATGTTGACCTCTAAGTTTTTCAGCTTATCGCGAATAAAATCTGAGTTAAAGGCTCGGTTGAGATCGGCTTCAGTCAGCACGACATGGGCTTCAGCGTCAGTTGGGCGCTTGAGTTCGATTTTGCCAAACGCTACGCTCAGAGGGTTAATGGCAACGCTACTTGTTTTGATCTGCATCTCTTCCATACGCAGATCTTGTTGCATCACCATGCCTTCGCCCTCGATTTTGACCGAGTCTACCTCGCCTTGCATCAGCTTGATCGGATCGGTGCGAATATCGACATTAACCTCTTCAACTTCGTCTAACTGGCTGGCAATACCCATTTCTGCCGCCTTACTAATCGCCTGCTCGCCTAAGTCTGGCATATTGCCACTCTACCCTTGGTTTAAGAAGTCTCAGCCCTTACTCTAGGCGATGCAGTTCAAGCGATGTATCTATAGGATGGTAGAGAGCAGCACTTTCGATAGTTCTATCTTCTGGTTCAGTTCTTGAGATTAGATGGTGCGATCGCAACTCATCTCACAACTCATCAATTCAATGAACTACCCAATTTTTCTGTAATTGAATTACGATTTATCTTTCATAAAAAACGAAAAAGTTGGTGAGGGCATACACCTGCTATGCGACCCTCCTGAGACTCGCAGCTTTCGATGTTTGCGTATGCCTGACCAATGCCACACCCATGGCACTCGCAGCAAATGAGTAACTTACTAGCTATTTTTGATTCACTATTTACGTAATTTAGCCGCACAGCTTTATCGAGCTAATGCGGGTTGGTTAGCGGCTTGTGCAGTTGGTACTAACTCCCAACCTGCGCGCAACAATTTTTGATAGGTTGCCCAACCTTTGGAGCCACCAGGGATATTGTAGTCAGACACTGCAAAAGTTTGACAAGCAGTATAGGGTTTCCAGGGCTGACTCGGCTGTGTTCTCAAGTGCAGTATTTTTTCGCTGTCCGATCCATTTATTGACAACCAACACATTTGGCCTGCCATAGATCAAAGTCTCCTTTTAATGCTGATTAGCAGAATTATTAGCGATCGCTAAGTTTTTCAGCACAACGACTTATAGATGGCGCTGAATTTAATCAATCGCTTTTTTCTGTTGTTGTAACTCTGTTTTAGCGACAACTTCTGCTTTTCATACTCCTCCAAGAGACTTGATCCCCGGCAAGTAGCCATACGTCTCAAGCCATAAACTGGCAATTATGCTATCAACTACAAAAAGAAACTTTGTAGCTTAAACAACCAAATCACTCACCAACAAACTGATTATCCAGCTTCAACATCTGCACCAAAATGTGTAGGGTACAAAATAATATTGTGTTTTGGGTCGAGGGTTAATTTGCCTTCTCTCTGCCACTGCCCCAAAATACGTGTAATCGTTACACGAGTTGAGCAGCAAGCATTGGCTAAGTCTTCGTGAGTCAGGCGGATATTTAAGCGGATGCCTTGGGGTGTTGTTTGTCCGACCTCTTGTTTGAGTAAAAGCAGCAAGCCTGACAGCCGATCTCTGACGCGGCGTTGACCTGCGATCGCCAACAGAGCTTCTGACTGTTGCAAGCGTTTTTGCAGTTGCGGGATGATGGCTTGTGATATCTCTGGAGAACTAGCAACATCAGCTAAGGGGACATGAATGAGTTGCACCGTATCTGACAGAGCGATCGCTTGGTAAGTTGGTAAAATCGTCAGACTAGAACCGAATACCGTCCCTGGCCCACCTAAACCTAGCAGCACCTCATCGCCACTTTCAGAAAAAGTAGTGAGCTTGACTAAGCCGTTACAAACTTGCCAAATGGCATGAGGAGAGAGGGGAATAAACTCTCCTTTAGAATATTCGTGAACCGGATACTGCTGTTGTAAGTTAGGTAAAGACTCTCCATCTTTGTGGCTAATCTGCTTTGGCTCGGAGATATCCCGCACGACCCAACGCAGGGTTACCACTTCTCCCCCTGGTGATAGCACTGGCGTCACAATGACTTCGGCAGTCAACCCTTCACTGTCGCGGGGCTGTAACTCCAGCTCCCATCCTTGTACCTGGTCGTCTTGGCTCAGCTTGAACAGTTGATTACGAAATGCAGAGCGCTGCTCTAGGGGGACAAAAGTTGTGAGCAATTTACCAACCAAAAACCGTTGGGGCACATTGAGTAGATTAGCGATCGCTCGGTTAGCCTCCCGAATCATACCCTCAGGCGTGGTCACCAAGTAAGCACTCGGTGAGAACTCTACTAAATCTCGATAATATTGCCGCTCAGACTGAAGTTGCGCTTGCAAATCCAAAAGTTCTTGATTTTGACGGCGTAACTCTTCCAGTGAGACTTGTATTTCTTCTGACGCCAGCCCCAACTCTTTAAAGATATCTCCTGAAACCTTGCTAGCAAACAAAACCGATGGATCAACTTCTTCATACAAGTTGATTAGCCTGTTTTGCATGCCTTCCATCCGCCGAACCAGCAAATCAATTTCCATAAAATCACAGCGCTTCTTAAAATGTGCTTTATCTCAAATCTTTAGACAACCAACACAGGATTTTAATATCCTAACTATTGATGCCGTCTCAACCATCAACAGATCAAATTATTTTCATAAACAAACTTCATTAATTCTGCACCCACGCTCATAATTGATCTATGTAGCTCTAATTGAGTTCAGTCTATCAGATTCAATTTTTCAGCGTTAATAATTTGGCAGATTTTTCTGCAAATCTAATATCTACTTCCAATTTGACTTCTATTAAAGCTTTTCCAGCTTATAGATTTCTAAGTCCAGCCATAGCTACTATTACTAAAATTTTGTACTCTTCCGTACAATCTAATAGGAAACTACTTGAAAGAGTATCGATCGCTACTTAAATAATTGCACCATAGTGATGATGGCAAATAACAGTAAGAGCGGGCTTAGCAGATAGAGTATCGAGCTATAGTGAACTGGGCTGTGAAACCTGCTTTATTACGAGCTGGTATTCACTAGGTCAGCAACACTCCCTAAAAATGCTTGAAGAGGGCGATCGCAACTCCTTAAATCCTTACTCAATACCTCTTAAGCCTATAGACACCCTCACAGCTAGGTGTAAATTCAGCCTTAAGGCAGAGACATCCCATGAGATAAGTCTCTACTCTGACTAGAGGAATGCGAATTGGGCGATACACATAGACACAGAGAGCCCTTAGCCAAAAACTTAGGGCTTTTTCTTAAGCTTGTGCATCGTTGCAACAGCAATCACTTTAGCTTTCGACGTTAACACCAGATTAAGCCTAATCGTGAAACGTTCCTTTTCTAACTTAAGTTGTGATTTCAAAAGCAATAGAGTTGTGATCTCAAACCAAAAGCTCGCGATCCCCAAGATTTTGGTCATTTTCCCAACAATTGAATAAAATCTATAGTAATCTGTTAGAAGATCATTAATAACTCTCAAATATCAAGCTTTTTGACGATTTATACCTATTAAACTTTACTCATTAAATTTGAGCTTGCACAAAGCGATCGCTGTCTAACAAAAGGGTCTTACCTGTTGTTAGTCCAAATTCACGAGTAACTGAGCATTAAATAGGCAATATTGCCAATTGTCTGAGATTTTACAAGCTGATTTAAATGAGCGTCTGCCTACCTAATAAAGGTAAGCAATTTAATTAGTATTGATTCTGCCAGCACTTATCTCCTGTAGATAATCAGCTCACTCACCTGCAAAATCTCATGCTCCAGCCTCACCAAAAAATTCACCTCTCAGCAGAACTTTCTGAAGAACAACTCGTAGCAATCTCCGAAGCGGCTGATGTGATTGCTTGCCAGTGCCCTAGTTATCTAGTCCGTTTGCTGCAAGAGGTGCGAGAATTTCATCGCTATACAAATGAGTGCATTCAAACCTTTCCTGACGATGCCCAGATCCACGATTGGCTAGCTGGACGGGCAGCCCAGTTGGAGTTATTCCTCTCTCAAGTAATTTTTGAATTGCTCCAACGCGAACAGTTGTTAGATGGTGACAATAATCTTTGTCTCGCCCAACTCAATGAACGGGCGCGATCGCTCGCTCTGCAACAGATAAACTTGCAAGCTCCAGCATCAGGCGATCTAACCAACACGAACGCAGACCTACAGGCCGTTATGCCTCAGGCAGGTGATGCCGCCCCAACCAAGAGCTAACGCCCAAAAAGAGAAACCAACTGCCTAAATACAACAGAGTTAACATTGTTTTATGTGAGCTTCGTTTTATGTGAACTTCTTAGGCAATGAGTAGGGTGGCAACAAAGGGTAACCCAGCAATTGAAGACGCGACACAAGTCCAAGCAAAAAAGCTTTCGATATCCTCTTCATCCAAGGCCACGCCCATTTGAGCCATTGCAAAAGGGAACACGGCTAACAACAATACAATGACAAACGCATACTCAATTCCTGGCATCACTGCCTCCTTGTGGCTACTTATCTGGATAATGCGCTTTTGTCCTCGTTCTGTGCTCTCCCTAGCGATTGAATCATACATATCACTTCATGCATAGCGTTTGGATTGTATTCGTTCCTACAACGAATTTTAATCAGAGCCGTCTCCTCAGGTAGAGCAGTTCTCACGCCAAGCTCGATAACCTAAACGAAGATAACTTCCTCTCAAGTCGGCACTCGACGGAGGGTGTATCACTCATTCATGCTCCGTGTTTATGAAGTCCCTAGCTCTTGCAGTAGGGGCTTTTTTATGTAGAGGAATCCAAGTGAGGCAACATAGCTCTCTCTCCTCTGACAGAGATATAACCTGAGCCTTTTTGTACAATTTCAAAACTAGGGCGATCTTTCCCCTCTACGGAAACTGGGAATGCCCAAAAATTAGAACTCGCTCCAATAAATTAAAAAACCGCTTTTTGGAACTCTTTACGAAATTTTTAATCTAAGTTTAAAGATTCCTGCATCTCCATCAAGCGTCACTATGTTCAAGTCTATTGTCTTTCCAGCCCTGATTGCCCTTTACAGCCTCTCTGTTTTGTGCCTTCTTGCGGCTGCTTTTTCAACTTTTACAAACCCTGTAGAGCGTGCCGAAGTCAAATTTGGGGTTTTAACAGCTGAAAAAGCGAGTCTTAGAGGGTAAAGAATTCCTCAGCACTAGAGGGGTGAATGCCAATATTGGCGTCAAAATCTTGCTTCGTCGCCCCTAAGCGAATTGCGATCGCCAGACTTTGAATAATCTCGGCAGCGGCCTCACCCACCATATGCGCCCCCAACACTCGATCAGAGCGGCGATCGCACACCAACTTGATGAAGCTTTTCTGCTTGTGCTCAGCCAAACTAAAAAACAAAGGCGTAAACTCAGCGCGATCGCAACGAACTGCTGCTTCACCCAATTTTTCTTGAGCTTGGGCCTCGGTTAACCCTACAGAAGCCACTTCAGGACGAGCAAACACTGCTGTCGGAATCACTTCATAATTAACTGGATGCGATCGCTGACCAAACTCCGTGTCGGCAAAGGCAATTCCTTCCATTTTCGCGATCGGGGTCAAGGCTAAGCGATTGGTGCAGTCGCCCACCGCAAAAATATACGGCTGGCTGGTACGGCTAAACTCATCTACCGCGATCGCTCCTTTTTTGTCAGTTTCTACGCCCACAGTCTCTAAACCCAACTGCTGCGTATTTGGCGATCGCCCCACGGCAACCAGAACTTGCTCTGCTACCAATGTTTCTGGCCCTTTGCCGCTCAACTCTAGCCGGAACCCTTCATCAATGGCAGCGATCGCTTGCGTGGTTGTTTCACCCAAAAACTTGATGCCCGCTTGAGCCAGAGCCGCTTGCACATGTTGACGAATTTCGAGATCAAAGCCCGACAAAATTTCGGGTTGCGTATCAACCACCATCACGTCTACACCCAAGCGACGCAACAAGCTGGCAAACTCAACTCCGATATAACCACCCCCAACAATGGCGATGCTGCGAGGCAACTGCTGAAGTTGAAACATCTCTCGTGAAGTCAGCGCCTGCTCAACTCCGGGAATCGGTGGCTGCAAAGGTTTTCCGCCGACTGCTAGCAAAATCTTGTTAGCCGTGACTTGGCGATCGCCCACGCTCACCGTATGGGGTGCCACCAAAACTCCACGCCCGGTCAGTACCTCAACCCCTGCTTTATCAAGCGCTTCCGCATGGACTTCGTTTAGGCGCTGCACGTCTTCCGCGATCGCCTGCATCAAATGCGACCAGTTCAAGTGAGTTTCGACGGGTTGCCAACCATACCCCACAGCATCTTGCAGTCGTTGCGACAAATCAGCGGCATAGACCATCAACTTTTTGGGTACACAGCCTCGGTTCACACAAGTGCCCCCGACCGCACCTTGCTCGGCGATCGCCACATTTGCCCCATAAGCCGCTGCCCGTTTTGCTGCCGCTAACCCTGCTGGCCCACCACCAATCACTAATAAATCGTAGTCAAACGCCATAAAATTCCTGCTCGCCTTCACCCGCGATCGCTCTCCTCAAAAGCTAACGCGCCCTCTCAACAGCAGAAATCTATAAAAAGCTGGATTCTCTAACTTTTAGGTTTTCTTGTCCAAACCTCTCCCCAAACCCCTCTCCTACAAGGCGAGGGGCTTTTCAAATCTTGTTCCCCTTCCCTACCAGGGAAGGGGCTGGGGGTTAGGTCTTCTCAATAACCACTTGGCTCTGTATAGCCTTGGATATTTTCGGGCTTGAATCCGCGCAAGATCTTGGTGGCTTGATTGGTTGAGGCAGGTGAACCCTTCACTACCACTAAATATTTACCTTCCTTGAGGCGATTGCGGTAAGGCAGCGCGTCACCCCCGCCGACGATGAGGCCAACGCCACCACCCACAAAAACGCCCCCCATCGCTCCAGAGAGGGCTCCTAGAATGCCGCCCAAAATGTGATTGCCCAGAGAGCCAGCCCAAGGGAAAGTTTCCAAACCCGTGATTAAGTTGAAGATATAGCCTGCTGCAAACCCAAAGGGCATTAACCAGAGCACCATGCGGAGGGCTTGCTTACGAGCTTGCTCTTGCGGGTCAATTAAGCCAAACTCATCAGCACTTTTATAACCTTTACCTAAAATAGCGATTTTGTCTGATGCTAGACCCGCTTCTTCGAGAGCCGAGTAGGCGGCTTCTGCTTGAATGCGATCGCTCAACACAGCAATCAAGTAATTCATGGAATCGATCGTGAAGTGAACAGTAACTTGTTAATGCCTAATCACTTTTAATTAATAGAGGAATCAGGCTACGGGGTAAATCCTTCGGTCTGATTCTCATTGCTACGCACTGCTTACAAGGCGCGATCGCCCAAAGAAAAAACTTTTTGGGAATCAATAGTGGTGCGGCGATTTAGATTTACAATGGCGTATTGTGGCAAACCGCCTGAACTCATTAGCCGCTGCCAAACTGCACTCAGTTAACACCTGCTAATCTAGCCAACGAACCTTCGTTGAGGTCGTGTTTGCCTTGACTCTCGCTGCTTCCTGATCCTGTGGGGCACTTAATTTCCCCTTCCAATTATATCTGCCTACCATGCCAAAGGTTCTCGTCTCCGATCCCATCGATCAAGTTGGAATTGATATTCTCTCCCAGGTCGCCCAAGTCGATGTCAACACTGGGCTATCTCCTGAAGAATTAATCCGGATTATCCCGGAGTACGACGCCTTAATGATTCGCTCTGGAACTCGTGTGACTCAGGAAATCATTGAGGCTGGCACACAACTCAAGATCATCGGTCGCGCGGGAGTTGGGGTTGACAACGTCGATGTCCCCTCAGCAACTCGTCGTGGCATCATTGTAGTCAACTCGCCCGAAGGCAACACGATCGCTGCGGCTGAGCACACGCTAGCCATGATGCTGTCGCTGTCTCGCTACATCCCTGCTGCCAACGCTTCTCTCAAAGGCGAGAAGTGGGATCGCAAGAGCTACGTGGGGGTTGAAGTTTATAAGAAATCCCTCGGTATTGTTGGTCTGGGCAAGATTGGTGCTCACGTCGCGACAGTCGCGCGGGCAATGGGCATGAAGTTGTTGGCCTACGATCCCTTCGTGTCTACCGAACGAGCTGAGCAATTAGGCTGTCGCTTGGTTGAGCTAGACCTCTTGCTCCGTGAAGCCGACTACATCACCCTCCACCTACCCAAAACCCCCGAAACCACTCACCTGATCAATGCCGAAGCGTTGGCGAAAATGAAGCCGACCGCACGGATCATCAACTGCGCTCGGGGTGGCATCATCGACGAAGACGCACTGGCAGATGCCATCAAAACCGGAAAAATTGCCGGGGCGGCTCTGGACGTATTTGAGCAAGAACCCCTCGGTGAATCTCATTTGCGATCGCTGGGCAAAGAAGCCATCCTCACGCCTCACTTAGGTGCCTCAACCGAAGAAGCCCAAGTCAACGTCGCGATCGATGTGGCTGAGCAAATTCGGGATGTGTTGCTTGGCTTGCCTGCTCGTTCAGCCGTTAACATTCCTGGCTTGCGTCCCGAACTGTTAGAGCAACTACGCCCGTATCTGGGGTTAGCAGAAACCTTGGGTAACTTAGCGGCTCAACTGGCAGGGGGTCGTGTCGAAAGTCTCACGATTCGTCTGCAAGGAGAACTCGCCGACAACGACAGCCGCCCAGTAGTGGTTGCTGCCCTCAAAGGCTTGCTCTCTCATGCCTTGCAAGAGCGAGTCAACTACGTCAACGCCAGCATCGAAGCGAAAGAGCGTGGCATTCGTGTAGTCGAAACTCGTGACACCTCCGTTAAAGACTACACAGGTTCTCTGCAATTAACGGTCAAAGGCTCGTTGGGTGAGCATTCGGTTTCGGGTGCGCTTTTGGGTGGCGACGAAATTCGGATCACCAGCGTGGATGAGTTCCCCGTCAACGTACCTCCCAACCGTCACATGCTGTTCACGTTGCACCGCGACATGCCCGGAATCATCGGTAAGATTGGTTCCTTGCTCGGCAGCTTCAACGTCAACATCGCCAGCATGCAGGTAGGGCGAAAGATTGTGCGTGGAGATGCGGTGATGGTGCTCAGCATCGACGATCCTCTACCCGAAGGCATTTTGGCTGAAATCCTCAAAGTGCCTGGTATCCGGGACGCTT
>CBIHQL010000105.1:0-10112 GCA_966211855.1 uncultured bacterium | reverse complement strand
ACCAGTGGTCGGCTTGGCGTTTTGGATGCAGCCGAATGCCCTCCCACGTTTTGCACGCCGCCAGAACTCGTACAAGGGATTATTGCGGGTGGAGCCGGAGCCTTAATTCGCAGCTCTGAAGATTTGGAAGACCGAGCTGAAGACGGCATTGAGGCGATCGCTCATCGTCACGTCACCGAACGCGATGTCGTAGTTGGTATTACAGCGGGTGGCACGACTCCCTACGTCCACGGGGCACTCCAAGCAGCTCGTCAACGCGGAGCCACAACTATATTTATTGCTTGCGTGCCAGCAGACCAAGTACCCGTCGAGGCAGACTTAGATATTCGGTTGATTGTTGGCCCAGAAGTGCTAGCTGGTTCGACGCGCCTCAAAGCCGGAACTGTCACCAAACTGGCCTTAAATATCTTGTCTACGAGCGTCATGGTGCGCTTGGGCAAAGTCTATGGCAACCGCATGGTCGATGTTTCGGTCACCAATAAGAAGCTCCACGATCGCGCCCTCCGCATTTTGCAAGACTTAACTGATTTAGACCGTGAGGCGGCGGGTTACCTACTCGAACGCAGTGGTCGCTCGGTAAAGCTGGCATTGATGATGCACTGGACTGGTTTAGACCGTGAGGACAGCGATCGCCTCTTAGCCCAACACCAAGGCAATTTGCGCCAAGCGATCGCCAGCTATCAGCCCTCTTAACCACAGGAAGCAAGCCTGCCTCCGCTAAAGTCGTATTTATACGTATCTGCTCCGTTGAGTCTCGTCATCCATAGCGCTAGACCATGTTGCAGCCCTCGCAGCATCGGGGCAGGCCGTTGATCAAGGCATGGCACTGTCAGGCTTAATTTTAGGTACACATTCTCAAATTTATTGCGATGATGAATGCGTCAGAGGCGTCGGCAATTACATTAATGGTGCTAGTTGCCCTTGGTATCTTAGGCTGGGGCTTCGCGCGAGCCAGACCCTTCGGCAAATTAGGGATTTTGGCATGGCTCCAATCGGTCGTACTCATGGTGCCTTGGTTGCTGTTTTTTGGCTTATTTGCAGCTGGGATCTACCTCAACCTCGTCAGCATCCTCTTCTTGTTGGTGGTTTCTACCAGCATTTACATTTTCTTGGGTAAGCGGTTGCGGGCAGCCGGACAAGATACCATCTTGCGAGAACGAGCCGCTGCCTTAGCCAAAGCCCGTGAAGCCGAAGCGGAAGCTGTAGCAAACTCTAATCAGGCAACTGTAACTGACCCAACCGCAACGCAACTGCAACCTGAGGTTGTACCGCTACCCACCGAAGATTTGCAAGCGATTAAAGGCATTTTTGGCATCGATACTTTTTTTGCCACCGAAACTATCCCTTACCAAGAAGGGGTCATTTTCAAAGGCAACTTGCGGGGCGAAGCTGACACCGTACATCAACGCCTATCAACGACCTTACAAGAACGCTTTCCGACGACTGCAACAGGCGCACCTCGTTACCGTCTGTTTTTGGTCGAAAACCAAGAGGGCAAGCCCGTCGTGATTGTGTTACCCAGCAGTAACGACCCCAAGCCAACGACAAGTTCGCAAGGTATTTTTGCACTCGTATTGGCGATCGCAACCATAGCCACTTGTTTAGAAACGGCAGGAATCTTACTGGGGTTTGACTTTACCAGTGCCCCTCAACGCTGGTTAGAAGTCTTGCCGATCGCGGGTGGGTTAATTGGCACCTTAGCGGCCCATGAAATTGGACACCGCATCCTGGCTCAGCGTTATCAAGTGCGGCTCAGCCCTCCGTTTTTCTTTCCAACTTGGCAGCTCGGCTCGTTTGGGGCACTCACCCGCTTTGAATCAATTTTGCCGAACCGCACCGCTTTATTTGATATTGCGTTTGCGGGGCCTGCTGCTGGAGGACTCCTATCTTTAATTTTGCTCGTCACTGGGTTAGTGCTCTCTCACCCTGGGAGTTTATTTCAAGTCCCTGTCGATTTCTTTAAAGGGTCAATTTTAGTCGGTACGCTGGCTAAGGTGATTTTAGGGTCGGCTCTCCAAGGCCCATTGGTGGATGTGCATCCGCTGACTGTGGTCGGCTGGTTGGGACTGGTGATCACAGCCCTCAATTTAATGCCTGCGGGTCAACTAGATGGAGGCCGCATCGTCCAAGCTGTTTATGGACGCAAAACTGCCAGCCGCACTACCATTGCTACCGTGGCAGTGTTAGCCATTGTCTCGTTCTTAAATCCATTAGCCTTGTATTGGGCGATCATTATTTTGTTTTTGCAGCGTGATTTAGAGCGCCCCAGCCTCAACGAATTGTCAGAACCCGATGATGCAAGAGCAGCCTTAGGGTTATTGGCACTGTTCTTAATGATTGCCACGCTCTTACCTCTCACGCCCAGCCTTGCAGGTCGCTTAGGAATTGGTGGGTAACTTAACATTACTTGCCCCTGCCATTTCAACCATGATCATCCATAATTTGGGTTAGGGTGCTTTTCACTTTCTTCATGTATTGTTTGATTCCACTTCCTTATTTCCAGCACAATTACTATGACCGCACCATCCCCTATCCTGCTGGTTTTAGATCTCAGTGCATTAGAAGTTGGTAAGCTTCGCGAATGGCAAGAATTCTCGCGGGTGGGGAAATGCTTTATTCCTCAAGTTGTCTACGATGAAGTTCGCTTTTTGTGCGATCGCGCCCCTGACACCAGCACAGAGCAGACAGCCCGAGAGTTCATGCGGTTTTATCCTGAGAGTGGTTGGAGCCTTACTGCGATCAGTGCCAACCACACTTCTTTAAAACCCGCTAGCGGCGAAGCCTTCAGTAAAAAAGCTCGCCTATCATTAGCTGTGGCTCAAGCGGCTTACGGGTTATCTCGGAGTCATCCCAATTCTTTGGTTGTTTTAGTCACAACCGAGCAGCCTTTATTGCAGAAAGTGCAAAGTTTGGGCAACGCTAATCTTTGTGGCATTACGGCAGCAGCTCTACGACAGTGGTGCCGCACCGATCGCCCTCCGATTGTCGTCAACCATCAATTGCAGAAAATGCAAACGATGGTGAGTAGTACCGCTAGATCTGCCGCGGCTGGTGTGACTGCGGTTGCTGCTGGTTCATCAGCCGGTGCCTCCAAGGCGATCGCGGTCAAACCCCGCCCTACCCGCACCTCCACGGGTCGGAGCCGTCCGGGAGCCGATTACTCTGGCATGATCTCGCAATTGATAGCAACGGTGCTAATGTTAATTGCCCTGACTGGTAGCGGTTTTGTGGCGTGGTACTTTATCCAACCTGCGAGTTTTAATCAGTTTTTACAGAAGAATGGGTTGCCAACGGTTCCCAGGATTCCTCAACCAGCGAAGTCATAGCCAATTGTCAGATTGTAGGGTCAATGGTATCTATTCAACAGCCGTGACCTCTTTTCTGTTTGGAGATCATGCTTTAGCCTAAGACATAATTTTCAAGGTTTTTCTACAGCGCATGATTCTTCATCCAGCTAATCGTTTGCGAGTTAGACATTTGCCTCTGCCTGCCCGACGCTCTGTCTCCGGTGTAGCGCTAGTTGGTTTACTAGCTCTCAGTTCTGGTGGCGCTTTTAGCTCTGGGGCGATCGCAGCCACACAACCAATCTCCTCAGCTATCGATCCAACTACTTCCTTGGCTCAGGGGCACTTTTGGCTCACCCAAGCTCAAACTCAACAGACGACACGAGTTCGCCAAAGCCTGCCTACTTTAATTGCCAACGCCGTTCGTCAAGATCTCGCCCGCAAAACCAATATTCCAGCTAGAAAATTACGCATTACTGACTCTAAACGCATTCTTTGGAACAATGCGTGCTTGGGGTTACCGAATGTTAACGAGATTTGTAGACAAGGCGAACCTGTACCCGGATGGCAGGTTGGGGTCACCGATGGGCAGCGCACCTGGACTTATCACACCGACAATATGGGCGGGAATTTGCGCCTTGCTCCTGCTCAAGCGATCGCTCAAACTGAGGTCAAACTCCCGCAAGCCGTAGCCGATGCTGTAGCTCAAGCGGCTGCTCCGATTCTGAAAGTCTCTGCCAATCAAGTTGAACTACTGAGCTTTGAACAAAAGACTTGGTCAGATGGCTGTCTGGGTTTAGCAAGCAACACCGAGTTTTGTACCACTGTCTTGACACCAGGTTGGCTAGTTGTAGTCGGAGCCAATCAACAACGTTTGACCTATCGCACCAACGAAACCGGATCTGTCGTCAGGCTAGACACGGCTGCTAGCAATCTTCAGCCTGCGAATCTACCGGCTCAGATCACCAACGCAGTTTTAAAGGCAGCGGCTCAACAGATTAATGTCAACTCAGCAGCGTTACGGATTGTGCGCTTTAGTCGCGAAACTTGGCCCGATGCTTGCTTAGGTCTCTCAACGCCCCAAACGTTTTGTGCTGAAGTTATCGTTCCTGGCTGGCTAGTCACCGTAGAGAGTGGCAATCAGCGTTTGGTCTACCGCACGAACGAAGCTGGCTCACTCATTAAGTTCGATCGCGGTGCCAGCAATCTAGCGGGGCCATCGGGGTTCCAGCCTGAAAGAATCTCTGGTAAAGAGTTTATTCCGCCCCTATCACGAGGAGCCGTCTTCCGGGTTGTGAGGAGTGGTGGCATTACAGGGCAAACCACAGCGATCGTCCTCAGAAACGATGGCAACTTGAGTGTTGGCAAACTCAACCCCGATGGCACCCTAAACGTCGCCCGCAGTGCGCAAATCTCCACCCTGCGAGTGCAACAATTCCAAAAGCTCTTAGACCAACAAAATTTTGCTCAGTTTAACCGCCTGAATTACCCGGCTCCGTTGGGGGCAGCCGACTACATTAGCGTCACCTTCACCAGCCGCAACGGTACGACTCGTTACGCCGATTTGATGCGAGATCAACTTCCCCCAGAATTGCAAACCATCATCAAAGCATGGGAGGAAATTGCTGAGCGGGTAGAGGTTGAACAACCGACGCAGTAAATTTATTTCCACAATCGATAGGGTAAGGGCAAAGCATTGGCAGCAAGATTAAGCTGCGAGTTCTGGGCACACGATGCCAATGCTTCGCCCTTAGGTAGACATTGCTTGAGTGAACAACTTCAGCATTTTGGGCGTGATGCCTGTGATATCAGAAACCGTAGCAAACTCAGCAGCTTGTGGCCCGATCGCGATTAATGGCACAGGGTTGAAAGTGTGATGCTTGTGGGCGAGGTCTTCAACATTGCCGTGATCGCTGCTAATCACCAGGGTGACATCATGAGGCAGGTGCTTCACAACGCTGGCGATAAAGGTATCAACCAATCGCAGGACGGCTTTGGCTTGAACAAAGTCTTGGCTGTGACCTACATAGTCGGGTAGATAGCACTCAAATAACGTCAAATGATGTTGAGCACCGATCGCAGCTAAGCGCTCTCCAGCAACTTCGGGGGCGATCGCTGGAGTGACAGGGTCTCGGCGGAACTGCCCGGTGATATCCCAAGAGATAGCGATTTGATCGTCATTGTCTCCGCCCATCCGAAAAGGCACCCCAGCCGTTAGGGTGACCAAAGTGCCAACCGAGTAGCGGCGACGACGTTGAGCGATCGCGGCAAAATAAGCGGGGGAATAAAGATTGGCATGGGTAACCTTCCCGCCCAAGGCCAGCATTTGCTTAAACATGCTGTGGGAGTCGATCAGCGATCGCAACGAGCCGTTGGCAAAGGCACTGAGATGCTTTCCTAAAAAAGCCGGAGCATTACATCCTGTAAATAATGACGTTTGTCCAGTAGCGCTTTGCGGTAGTCCCGGCACACCCAAACACGCATCAATTGGCTGGCACAAAAGCCCAGGCTGTTGGACGCTGAAATTATTGATCAGTAAGCCACCTAACAATTCATGCAAGTAGGGCAGCGTATCGGTGTCAGCGAGAGGATTGCTGGGTTGTGCTTCTCCTAAGCCCACACCATCCAAAAATAAAAAAATAAACCGAGGTCGCGATCGCATCATGGGTTTTAGCTAGAAGCACTGGTATAGAAGCGCAGGGCAAATCTCCAGAAAATGCGAGAGGCCAACAACAACCCCACCGATAACAAACCCGCCCCGACAATCCACAACCATTCTGCCCGACCCAACAACGCCTCAGAGGGGATCGTCGTTAAAAACGCCACAGGCACGATAAAGGTAAAGAAAAAGCGATAGGCCACTGGATACGCCACCATCGGAAATCGCCCTGCCTCTAGTAAACCGCGCAGCACCTCAGTAACGTTGTAGATTTTGACAAACCAAATGCTGGTTGCCCCCAACATAAACCACAAGCTATAGAGAATTAAAAAGCCGAAGATTAATGGCATCAAGGCAAATAAATATGCGGAACCGCCCAGGTTTAACTGCTGACCAGCATAGCCGACCACTAATAGCCCAAACAGGATATCTGGAAAGCCCCAGGGAGAAATCGTTCGCGTCGAAAGCCAAAACTGACTACTAATTGGCTTCAGCAGTACAAAATCGAGGGTTCCTTGCTGCACATGCTGGACGATGTGATTCAGGTTGGGGCTGAGAAAGGTGCTGGAAAACCCCTGGAACATCGTAAACATCCCCACAACCACCAGTGCTTCGGCCCAAGACCAACCCTGAAAGGTATAGCCCGTACGGTAAAACAAGAACAGCCCAAATAAACTGCCTGCCAAATTGCCTAAGCTATTCACAGCAGACACCACGAAGTTGAGGCGATATTCCATTTCTGCCGCGATCGCCGTACTCCAAAACAATTGCAACACCTGCCAATAACGTTGATTCAACTTCACGCCTCCTGAGTCATCCTATTGGGCATACAGACATTGGTAGGGAGACTGCATAACCCTTCTAAACCTCTCCCCAAACCCCTCTCCTACAAGGCGAGGGGCTTTGAATCTTACTCCCTTTCTCTTGCTCCCCTTCCCTAGTAGGGAAGGGGCTGGGGGTTAGGTCTCTAGGAGATTTGCAATCAGCAATAATTTGGGTATCCACCACAGCTTAGGCACCCATGCCCGAATATTGCTTCAGTCCTTGTCGCCACAGCCAACGATTTAACACCCAAAACAACCCGCCCCAACCCAGCATCACGGCTAGCCCCTGCCACCAGTTCACCGGCAAACCCACAAGAACACTGGCTGGGAAGTAGACAAAATAGGGGAATGGAGTCCACAAAACGAGCGATCGCATCAGGGGGGGAAACATTTCCAGCGGGGCAATCAAACCAGATAGAAACAGATACAGCAAAAACCAAAACTGCTCTAAGGCGCTGGCACGCTCCGTCCAAAAGGCAAACAGCGCAAACGTGTATTGAATTAAGAACCGCAGGGCAAAGGCGATCGCACTCACCAAGGCAAACAGCACTAAACTACTGACGCTGGGTAGCCAAGTCGCTTGCGGATAGATGGCAAAAAATAACAAAATCAGCCCCGCCACAAAGGGCAACCGGGCTAAGCGTTCTGACAGATGGGAGGTGACATGGTGCCAAGCGGGATCGAGCGGTTGCAGTAACCGGGGGGACAGTCGCCCTTCTACGACTTCTTTCTCGAACTCCCAAATCACCCAAACCACGGTAAACTGCCGGACGATGAAGACAGCTAGAAAATAGCGCGCAAAGTCTACAGGCGATAAACTCAATTGCCCACCCTGAGCTGCTTCAGTCCAGACACCCAGCAAGATCAGCGGTAGGGAACCGGAGAGCGCCCAGAGCAACAGTTCAGCGCGATACTCCAACATGTAGGCGTAATAAACCGATAGCAACGCCCAAGCAGTTCGCAAGCCTCGCTTCATGCTGCCACTCCCGCCTGAAACAGTTGCCCGATCACTTCTTCAATCGGCGGGTCAGTAATGGCTAGATCTACCACCTCTAGCTCTGCCAGAATTCGCGCCACAGTTCGGGTCAAAGCTTTTGGTGGCACCACAAACCGCACGACTCGTCCTTCGATCGCTTCCACTTCGCCGTAGGTTTTTAACTCTGAGGCCGCTAAGGGCTGGGCCAGTTCTACCTTCACTTCGCGGCAGGGGGCAAAGCGCTCTAGTAAGCCCTCTAAACTACCGTCATAAATGAGTTGCCCTTGGTGAATGACGAGCACTCGCTTACACAGAGCTGTGATGTCAGCCATGTAGTGACTGGTCAACAGCACCGTGGCTCCGTAGCGCTGATTGTATTCCCGCAAAAACTCACGGACACTGACTTGAGCATTCACATCCAAGCCCAGCGTTGGTTCATCGAGAAACAGCACTTGGGGGCGGTGGAGGAGTGCTGCCAACAATTCCGCCTTCATCCGTTCACCCAGAGACAATTTCCGCACAGGTTGGGTTAGCTTGCCTTCTAAAGTCAACATGTCTGACAGCTCAGCAATGCGATCGCGCAACTCTCTGTCGCTTAGGCCATACACCGCTGCATTGATTCTCAGAGAATCTAACGTCGGTAGATCCCAAATCAACTGCTGCTTCTGCCCCATCACCAACGTGATTTTCTTTAAGAAGTTGGCATCGCGCCGGAACGGAATATGGTCAGCCACACGCACCTGCCCGCTGGATGGGTGAATCAGCCCAGTCAGCATTTTCAGCGTGGTAGTCTTACCTGCCCCATTCGCCCCCAAAAAGCCCACAACTTCGCCAGGTTCAATTTGAAAGGACACTTGTTGCACGGCTTTGACCAGGCGATAGTTGCGCTGGAAAAAATGCGTCAACGTCCCGCGTAAACCAGGTTCTTTAACCGCTACAGGATAGACCTTACTCAGGTCTTCAGCGACGATGATTGACATACCTTGACTCTAACTAACCGGAACGCCCTTTCATCATTGTGCCTTGGCGGTGATAGTGCGATCGCCCTCCTACTAGGGGAAGTCGTTAAGCCTTTATCGTTTTACCGGGGAATACTGCACCTAGGATCCGTGCTCACCCCAGTAGAACATCTACCTCTATGTCTCAATTGCTGCGTCCTGCGATCGCCTCATTACTCCTCACCGCCGTTGTTGCCGCCCCTGCTTGGAGTAACCCAGATGCCAACCGTCGTAACTTGGGCTACCCAGTTGCCAAGCCCGAAAAAGAACGGAGTCTAGCGTGCTACATGAAAACCGAGACGGGGCAATTGATTAACCTGGATGTGTTTTGCGTGACAGGCGCACCAGAACCTGTTTTGGGTACAGGCGATGTGCAAGCAACACTGCGGTGGGAGACAGAAGATGATTTGGATCTAGCAGTCACCGACCCCAGCGGGCAAACCGTCTTTTTCAAAAACCCAAATGTGCCGTCGGGTGGTCAGCAGGACGTTGATGCCAATGCTGATTGTGTTGAACCAGTGCCAGCCCCAGTCGAGAATATTTTCTGGCCTACCGGGGGTGCTCCTAACGGCAACTATAAGGTTGAAGTGCGGCTGTATCGACGCTGTGTCACTCGTGGCCCTGTACCGTTTGACCTCACCTTACTCGTGCAAGGCAAAACCCAGAATTTGAAGGGTTCGGTAGACAATGCCAAGCGAACTGTGAGCTATCCCTTCACCGTGAAGCGTTAAATCAGACAGCGACTGCTTGGTCGATCGCAGCGACTTCGGCCTCAGTTAGCTGTACATCAAGCGATCGCACTGAGTCGGCAATACTCTCTGGTTTGCTAGCCCCTGGAATTGGCACAATACAGCTAGATTTCGCCCGGAGCCAAGCTAAGACAATGCAATAAACTGAGGTGGCTTTGGCCTGGGCTAGATTGGCGATCGCAGCAATATCTTGCAAACTCTGCACCCGCCGACTGCCGCCCAACGGACTCCACGGAATGAAAGTTAGCCCAGCTTGTTCGCAATAGGCCAACACTCCATCAGATTCGGGTTGGCGACTCCACGGGTTGTATTGATTTTGTACCGAGACAATTTCGACAATTTCTTGCGCTTGTTTGATCTGCTCAACCGAGAAGTTTGACACACCCACATAGCGGATCAGTCCCTCTTCTACGGCTGCTTTCACAGGTTTAAGAGACTCAGCGATCGCGTAGTCAGGGTCAGGCGCGTGATATTGCCAGAGGTCGATCGGTTTTTGACCACCTAACGCTTCAAAGCTCTCACGAATAGTCTGGCGGAGATGGTCGGGGTTGCCGTTGCGAGTCCAAGCGCCTTCGGGTCGCATCAACCCGAAGGCGATCCGCTTCATGGGCGAGCTGGGCTA
>CBIHQL010000104.1:0-10119 GCA_966211855.1 uncultured bacterium | reverse complement strand
TTCTCGGTTTGGGCCCAAAAGAATTCGTGGCAAATTAGGCAGTGGGCTGTTGTTTTGCGTACGAGTCTGCATATATCTTTTTAAAAACCATCCTCAAGATCGTATGATACTGGTAACGACTGCACCGCCCTATTTGTCATTGATTGGATATCTAGCAAAACTTGTTTTTAAAGTTCCTTATATCTGTTTGGTCTATGATCTCTATCCTGATGTGGCGATCGCATTACAGGTAATCTCCAAACATCATTGGATTGCTAGATTTTGGTCGGCAATCAATCAATTAGTTTGGCAACAAGCTCAGCAAATTGTTGTACTGAGTCCAACGATGAAAGAGCGGATTGTGCAAAAATATCCTGCGATCGCTGACAAGATTACTGTAATCCACAGTTGGGCTGATCCGCAGCATATTACACCTCGCCCAAAGCAGGAAAATTGGTTTGCCCAAGAACACCATCTAGCAGAAAAATTCACTGTCCTTTATTCAGGTAATATTGGGCGATGTCATGACATGGATACCATTCTTGAGGCGGCTTATGAGTTATGTCATGAAGCAATTCAATTTGTCTTCATCGGTAATGGAGCCCGTCGTCAAGCTTGCCTCGATCGCGTTTCTGAATTGGGACTCAGCAATTGTCTATTTCTGCCCTACCAAGACAAGCAAACTTTACCTTACTCTCTAACGGCTTGCGATTTATCCTTGGTCAGTGTCAGCGCTGGCATGGAAGGACTGGTCGCACCGAGTAAGTTTTATGGCACTTTGGCAACTGGGCGACCTGTTGCAGTTATTTGTGAACCTAATTCTTATCTGCGTCAAATTCTCGCGGATGCTAACTGTGGGAAAGCATTTCTCAGCGGTGATGGTTTAGGACTTGCCAAATTTATTCGCTACCTCGCTAAAGATCCCCAATTGGCGACTCAAATGGGTATTGGCGGTCGCCGTTATTTGCTCTCTCATTTCACACCCGAAATCATTGCTCGACAATATGCCCAACTTTTAGCGCCCCCAGCTTCTCACACTATCTCTCCGCTACATGTTTCAACCCCTCGAATTGAGTCAACTTCTCGGTTAAACTCATCCTGGTTGACTAAGTTGGTATTCTCTCGAAAGACATAACGAAAAACATAAAAAAATTCCCCTTCCCCTTAGAGAAAAGAGGGAGGGGGAGAAATCTAGAAATGTAGAGATTATAGAGGAGCTATTTCTTCGTCTAGTTGGAGCGATCGCTGCTCTTGACCGTAGTAGCGGTGATAGTAGTCGTAGGAGTGATTGGTATATCCTTTAATACCGTTGGCAACAATCCCTAGCACTGTCGTTGAAGTAACTCTTAGGCTATCTAAAGCCATCATCAAGGTAGTGCGATCGGTTTTGCTGAGCCCGACAACCATCACTAAACCGTCAGTGTGAGCCGCTAAAATACTACTATCAGCAAGACCCAAAACTGGCGGCGTGTCATAGATTACTAGGTCAAAATCAGCTTTAAATTGCTCCATCAAACTCTGCATTCTATTGGAAGAGAGCAGCTTTGTGGGATCAGGGGGAATCTGCCCTGCCGTAATGACATAGAGATTTTCGTCCTCAGGCGATCGCTGCAACACATCTTCTATGCTGAGATCTTGGCTGCTCGCCAGCAAATGGCTCAACCCGCGCATATTAGGTAAGCCCAAATAATGATGAACTTGCGGGCGACGCAAATCAGCGTCAATCAGCAAGACTCTTTGTCCTAAAGCTGCTGCGGCTTTTGCTAGCTGATGAGAGACAGTAGACTTACCCTCTGCGGGCACGGCTGAACCGATCGCTAAAGAACGAATCGGTGTATCTGACCCTAAAAATCGGATATTGGTATAGAGAGAGCGGAAAGACTCCATAAAAGGAGACGTTGTATAGTGAACGGGCCTAACATCTGAATCAGGGGGAGTTAGCCGGATCGCTTCGCCTTGCTCTAGGGTGAATTGCCCCCCAACCATTCCAGCCAAAGGAAGTGCCTGATTCGCTCTAGAGGCTGGCATTAAAGCTGCCATATCCTTGCGGAAAGGGATAATCCCCAAGATCGGCAATCGAGTTAGATCTTTGAGATCAGTAGGCGAGTGGAAGACATTATCTAATTTCTCAGTCAGCAACGCACTGCCTACTCCTAAAAGTAAACCTGCAACAACCCCCAAGGCTAAATTGCGAGAACTGTTTGGCGAGATAGGAAACTGCGGCTCTGCAGGGGCAGAAATCATCTGCCAAGGTACTGCCTTTTGGGCGGCTTCGATCTGTAAAGTTTCCTTCGTGCTGAGAAAGCGATTGAGGCTGTCGGTTGCTACTTTGAGTTCTCGTTGTAGGTCAGTGTAATGTCTCGCCAAAGCTGGAACTAAGGCAAATTCTTGCTTTAACTGCTGCTCTACCGCAGCCAGCGCTTGATTCCGCATTTGCAGAACGCGAACCTGGTTAGCGGTGTTAATCAGTTGCTTGCTCAAATCTAGGGAAACTGCCGTTAAATTACCATCGGCTCCAGCCGGACGAGCATTATTTCCTAAGACTTTCTGAGATTCTGCATCAACTAAGGCTTGCAGTTGTTGCTTTTTGTCTTCGAGAATTTGGATATTCGGGCTTTCGGGTTGGAAACGCGCTAGCTCAATGGCAATTTTTGCTTCTATTTCTTGAATTTGGTTCAACAATTGTTGGTAGCGGGGCGATTCACTCAACGCAGAAGCCGCGATCGCATCTTGGGGTTGGTAGCCCACTTGACTGTACAAAGTGGCATAGAGAGATTGAGCTTCAGCGAACTGAGTCAGAGCTTCTTGTTGCTGTTTTTCAACATTGCTGATTAGCTCTGAAAGCTCTCCCCCTCTGGATTCCGGGTCAATTAAACTATATTTTTGGCGAAACTCTTCTAGTTCTTTTTGTAATGTACTGACCCGCTCTCGCAACTGAGGCAACTGTTCATCAACAAACTGGGCACCTTGTTGTAAGCTAACTTGGCGCTGTTGCACCCCATAATTCATATACAGGGCTGACAAGTGCTCTAGAACAGTCTTAACTTTTTTGGGGTCAGAATCGCGATAACTGATGCCTAAGATTTTTGTATTGTTGAGCTGGGTAATGGTCAGGTTTTCGAGCAGACTGTTGTAGTCTAGGTCTGGATAAAGCTTTTGTAACTTCACGATCGCAGGTGCTAACAAGCCTGGGCTGCGAAGTACCTCAATCTGAGTTGCATAATCAAATGTGGGTTGAAGCTGAGTTGCATTGTTTTGCAACAATTCTTGAGAGGTTTTGTTTTCGGTGACTGGCTCGACCAAAACCCGAAATTCACCTCTGTAGATGGGAGTTTGTGACCAAGTCCATGCCCAAGTGGTTGCCGTCACCGCGATCGCCACACTTGTAATCAGCCACAACCGCCGCCGCGCGATCGCCAACAGATGTTTGAGATCTAACTCATCTTTGGTGTAGTCGGGCTGGGCAGCGTAGTAGGTCAGCGGCAATACATGGGGCTGAATTTCTCCAGAGGAGAGCGGATGACCCGGTGGTAACGGATAGGCATAAGGTTCAATTTGCATGGTCTGCCCTACAGAATCGTGTTCAGTTAAACAACTTTCGTGGGGTGATTGAGGTACCTTGGTAAATCACCCGATCGAATCCACTCATTGAGAATGGAGACTGCATCTTCTAAAGCCCGAAAATCCGGAGAACGCTCAGCCCTCCAGTTAGGGGCGATAGAATTGTGCCCAGCGCATCTGAGAGCCCTGCTGCACCCGATCGCCGCACCACAATCGTGTCATTATTGCGGAGAGGAGGATTGTTCGATTCATTTAAGCCTTTCGCAAAATCGATAGAAATTTGTCGCTTGGCTACCGTCCCGTTGGGGTTCAAGCGAATCAATTCTACTGAACCTTTTCTAGCTCGACGATTAAACCCACCTGCGGCTAACAACCCTTGATTGAGGGGTGTATTAGGTGGAATTTCGACAGTTCCAGGGCGCTCCACTTCTCCGACAACGTTGACTGCAATCTTGTTGGGAGAAAAGCTAGCAGAGGCCAATTCGGTTGCTTCATCAGCACTGAGAGCCGTTGCGGTGGGAATCGCGATTGTGTCTCCAGCTTGAAGGGGTACATCTTGCTGTAAATCTCCTTCTTGCAGCAGCTTCCACAAATCTACGGCAATGACTTGATTGGTTCCAGTTTTGGTGGGGCGACGGATCTCAATTTTGCGAATGTCTGCTGATTGGGTAATGCCTCCCGCGACTTGAATGGCCTGAGTAACGGTTGGCAGTTCGATGCTGCTGGTGGGGGTCTCTATGCCTGCGGTTGCTTCCCCCGCTTTTCCAGTAATGGTGTAAGGGCCAGGGCGGTTGACTTCCCCGACGATCGCGATTTTTAGGGGTTCGAGTTGACTGGCAGCAAAGCTAGAAGCAGCTAATTGATTAGCTTCGGCAATATTAACGGCTGAGGCTGTTGGCACAAAGACAGTATCACCATCTTGCAGCAACATATCTTGACGGATATCTCCTGCCTGTAACAATTGCCAAAGATCTACGGTAAAGATTTGATCGGCTCCTTGGTTTTGCGATCGCGCCCGACGCACTTGGATCTGGCGAGTATCTGCCGATTGGCTAATGCCACCTGCTAATTGTAAAGCTCGCGTTACGGTCGGAATCCCTTCTGGGGCTGTGGGTGAGACGGTATAAGAGCCAGGACGACTAACTTCCCCTGCGATCGCTAGCTTAATGGGACGAGCTGCTAACAATGTCAAGGTCACGAGCGGGCGCTTAATGACAGGAGCCAGCTTACTAGAAATCACTGTGGAAGCCTGCTTAATGGTCATTCCTCGCACAGACACAGCGCCCACGAGCGGTAAATTGAGAGAGCCATCTGACAAGACCTGAAGCTCGCCACTATACTCAGGTACCTCAAAAATATCTAAACGCACGCGATCGCCTGGGCCTAGTTGGTATCCCTCTGTATCCAGGGCGGGGGCCGGAGAGGTAGATGGAGCAGACGGAGCCAAGGTCGGCAGGGGAGACTGAGCGATCGCGGGTGTTGTGCTATACAGTAGAGCAGTAAAACTAACGAGCGTTAACTGACGAATTAAGGGTTGGCTGCTGTTGTGGCTAAATTGACGCATTGATAAAACCGATTGCCTTAGTGTTTAGTAGAGGTAAGTACCCCTCAGACTCACTATCGAGATTTAACGCCCCCGCTTCACGATCCTAAATATCAGACCTAGACAATTTGAAATATTGAGAGGCATGAAAGCTTTTCAATAAACAATGGCATACTTTTGAGAAACCGCCGCAATTGTTTATGATTAGTTCAACTATTTAGGATTAGTTAACTATCTCCTGTGAATCTTCAGATTAAGCTCGCCTATACTCGTTACTAGTTCAGCATTGAAGGCCGCCATCCGGATGAGAAATTTTATGAATTGTTAGAGTCGTTCCTGCCGTGGTGCCTTGGTGAAGAATAACTAGGTAAGCATCGAGAGAAGCGAGTGAGACAGTTTTTGCGTCGATTTCAAAAATATTTAACTGCTTTAGTACAGGCGATCGCTCCGAGGTTGCTGGGTAAGAGGCGATCGCGACCTCAATACCGCCGTCAAACCTCGATCGATTGGGTGATCCCTGGCAAGTTGGCAGTCGGAGGGGTGCCGCAGCCTGAAGACATTGTGACCCTGACCAGAGCCAATATTAAGGTGGTGCTCTCTCTCTGTGCTGAAATTGAGGGTAGCTTACCTGAAACGGTCAGGCGTGACTTTAATTGCCTGCGTCTGATTTTGCCCGATCGCTACTACACCACCGAAATTGAAATTAGCCAACTAGATCAAGCGGTTGCGATTATTCATCAAAGTTTACAAAATCAACTCCCTATTTATGTGCACTGTCTAGCGGGGATCGAGCGATCGCCGACTGTCTGTATTGCCTATCTGTGTCGTTATCAAAATTTAGAGTTATGGGAAGCTCTCAACTGGGTTAAGCAGGCACATCCATCGACAATGCCTAATGAGTCCCAGTTGCGTGTGTTGCGAGAATTTTCTCAGACCCAAAACGTACCTAAACAAGTTTCTTAATATCTCCATAAGCTCGGTAAAATCCACCCCTAGCTGCTTCGCGCACCGACTCTACAAGGTAGCGTGCCCCAGCTTCGCGAATCTCTTGAGGAAATTGCACGTTCCATTCAGACTGATATCCTGGCGAAACGACTCTCACCCGCAGTTTGCCCCCAACCTGTAAGCACTCCACAATCACGCCTTGGCTACTATCAGAGGTTGTTTCTAGGTCAGTAGAGGGTAGAGGGGCTGAAGTGGTTGGGGCTTTGATATCCACGACAGTGGGCACAGTTCCAGCTTGAGCGGCTTGGATTGCGGCTTCGCTGGCATCAATACAGGCCAATGACCCATCTGTGGTGACAATGTAAAGGCGATCGCGCCAGAACTGCATCGAAAACGCTGAGCCACATCCGGTTGCTAATTTCCACAAGCGATCGCCCGCTGCGTTGAAACAGTAGATTGATGAGTAGTTATCTCCTGCAAAAACATACTTACCTTCTTCTGCCGCTGCACAAGAGTAAACCCCAGCATCACAGCGATATACGGTACTTGGTTCTCCTTTTTTGGTAAAGCAGTACACGTTGCCATCGCTAGCCCCTGCATAGACTGTTGTTTCTTCTTGCCAGCCAAATAGGACAGATCCTCTGGTTTGTTGGTGCCAAATCTGACTACCGTCTTCCCAGTCATACATGGTCACGCCGTTGCTATGACCGTGATAAACGCCAATCTCGTCACAACGTACCATCCACCCACTCTGACCGGGGCTGTTTTGGCTCCATTGTGATTCGTCTTCGTGGTTAATTGTGGTGACTCGGCCCGCTGCATCTGAGACACCCAGGACACCATCTTTGATATCTAGCCAAAAAATATCTACATCAGGAGCAATATCATAGGCTACACGAGGGATTTTGCCGCTGAGATCGTAGACTTTGCCATCATCACATCCGGCATACAACCAGTCATCATCGGCGACAATACACTTCACCCCGTCAGGCAACCGAAATTGATTGAGAACTTGACCATTGTGATCGAGGGCAAAGATACGACCCTCCTGGTTGCCAATCCAACAGGTTTTGTCATCAATAAAAATGCCTAAGGCCGCTGCCCCAGAGGCAAATTTCCATAAGAGGGGGGCTTGCTGAGCTGTGGAGCGATTGCTGACGATTTGACGGCGGGTGATGGCTCGTTTTTGCCGCACTCCCATCACAGCAAGTTCATAGCCTTTGCGCAGTTTCTCGTTAATTTTTTTCGTTGCGTCTGCTTTGGCTTTCTCGGCGTTGGGATAAGTTTTGGTTTGACTTTGCCCTTGATCACCAATCCGACCATAGCGAATGGTGACCACGGTATCTTGCACTACAACTTCATAGAATTTATGAGAACTTCCTTCTGTCTCTGAAAGTTCTAAATATGTTTTCTCTTCTACCATCTCTTGAGCCTCCCTAGATAGACCAGGAGTTGAGGTTACCTTATTCAACGTGCCCGGAGATGCGACTAAATTAACAAGATGTATGTTATGGGCGGCGATCGCTCACCTTTAATTTAAGCAGTCTGTGTTGGTGGCTCTGGATGGCTGCACTGGCTGAGATGTGAGCAATTGATATAACCAATTGTTGCGAATCACAACGTTGTTTATATTTCTCTTCGATTATATTTCCCATCGATTATCCCGGTAATTAGACCTGTGCTATTTGTTTGCAATAACCGCACTACATCAAAAAATTACCCCAACATTTCAATAGGAAAATATTATGAGCAGTGGAAATGGATGCCCATTTTCGGGTGGAGGTCAGCAGCAGCCTCGTCATAGACCATCTAACCGAGATTGGTGGCCCAATTATTTGCACCTAAACATTCTCCACCAGCACACCCCCCAGTCCAATCCTATGGATGCGGACTTTAACTACGCTGAGGAATTCAAGACTCTCGACTTAGCTGCCCTCAGAGCAGATATCTTCGAGCTAATGACCACCTCTCAGGATTGGTGGCCTGCCGACTACGGTCATTACGGCCCCCTCTTCATCCGGATGGCATGGCACAGTGCAGGGACGTATCGGATTGGCGACGGTCGCGGTGGCGCAGGTTCGGGTAGTCAACGATTTGAGCCGCTCAACAGTTGGCCCGACAACGCTAACCTCGATAAAGCCCGCATGCTGCTTTGGCCCGTCAAGCAGAAATATGGCAACAAAATCTCCTGGGCGGATCTGATGATCTTTGCAGGTAACTGTGCCCTAGAGTCGATGGGCTTCAAGACCCTCGGCTTTGCGGGTGGGCGTGTGGATGTCTGGCAGCCGGAGGAAGATATCTACTGGGGTTCTGAGAAAACTTGGCTTGGTAATGAGCGCTATGAAGGCGATCGCGTGCTCTTGAATCCTCTTGCTGCTGTTCAGATGGGCTTGATCTACGTCAACCCAGAAGGGCCAGACGGCGAGCCTGATCCGATCGGCTCCGGGCGGGATATTCGCGAGACCTTTGCACGGATGGCGATGAACGACGAGGAGACTGTTGCCCTCACCGCTGGTGGACATACCTTTGGCAAGTGTCACGGGGCAGGCGAGGCGACCCACGTAGGGCCAGATCCGGGGGGTGCCACCATCATCGATCAGGGTCTCGGTTGGAAGAGCACCTTCAATACAGGGGTCGGCGTTGATGCGATCACCAGTGGCATTGAAGGGGCATGGACTCCCACACCAACGCAGTGGGACAACAGCTATCTCGAAACCCTGTTCAAATATGACTGGGAGCTAACAAAGAGTCCTGCGGGTGCCCATCAGTGGAGACCCAAAGGTGGTGCAGGTGCAGATACGGTGCCCGATGCTCACGATCCGTCAAAGCGTCATGCTCCGATGATGACCACGGCGGATATGTCCATGAAGATGGATCCCATCTACAACCAGATTGCAAAGCGTTACCACGATCACCCGGATGAGTTTGCAGAGCAGTTTGCCAAAGCGTGGTTCAAGCTAACACACCGTGACATGGGGCCGCGATCGCGCTATCTCGGGCCAGAAGTGCCGCAGGAAGAGTTTCTGTGGCAAGATCCCATTCCCGCAGTCGATCATGAATTGATTGATGAGCAGGACATTGCCGCTCTCAAAGCTAAAATTTTGGCTTCAGGACTGTCTATCTCCCAACTAGTTGCAACGGCTTGGGCATCAGCGTCAACCTTCCGCTGCTCCGATATGCGGGGTGGAGCAAACGGGGCACGCATTCGTCTGGCACCGCAGAGAGATTGGAAAGTCAACCAACCAGAACAGTTGGCAACCGTGCTGCGAACCCTGGAGGGCATTCAGCAGGAGTTCAACAACTCGCAGTCTGGTGGCAAGAAGGTTTCGATCGCTGACTTAATCGTCTTGGGCGGTTGTGCAGCCATTGAGCAAGCGGCGAAGAAGGCGGGTCATGATGTGACAGTTCCCTTCAGACCGGGACGCACCGATGCGCTACAAGAGAAAACAGATGTTGCATCCTTCGCGGTACTAGAGCCAATGGCGGACGGGTTCCGCAACTACACCAGTGGCAAACACAGTGAATCCCTGGAAGAATTGCTGGTCGATCGGTCACAATTGCTCTCCCTGTCAGCTCCTCAGATGACCGTTCTCGTGGGTGGCTTGCGAGTCCTGGGTGCTAACTTTGGCGGGTCTAAACATGGCGTCTTCACCGATCGCCCAGAGACTTTAACCAATGACTTCTTCGTCAACCTGCTCGACCTGGGCACGACCTGGAAGGCAACCTCAGAAGCTGAATATGAGTTTGAGGGGAGCGATCGCAAAACCGGGCAACCCAAGTGGACTGCGACCCGTGTCGATCTCATCTTTGGCTCCAACTCGCAGCTCCGCGCCCTTGCAGAAGTCTATGGTTCTGTAGACTCGCAGCAGAAGTTTGTAAAAGACTTTGTGGCGGCATGGGACAAGGTGATGAACCTCGATCGCTATGATCTCCGCGCAGTTTTAGCAACAAGCTCTGCAAGGGGTTTCTAAGCGCAACGTCAATCGTTCATGAGGTAATCCTGAACGTAACTAACCGCTAAAAATAAACATGAGAGCGGTGTTTCAAGATAAGTTGAAGCGCCGCTTTCGGCTTTAGACCTTGAGGGTCAA
>CBIHQL010000103.1:0-10153 GCA_966211855.1 uncultured bacterium | reverse complement strand
CCCCGCAGAGTACCCATTTCTGCCAATGCTGGTAAAGCTAAACCAAGACTGAGTACGAGACCACTTGCCATTGATGAGATGAACTTTAAATTCATAAATAGTCATCCTTGCTTTTCTAAAGCGAATCGTTTGCTATGCTTGCAGCGGGATCATTCACCGTTTGAGTAACCTCACCTCTCAATGAAGGCATCAGCAAAAGTCAGGGCGGTTTCGGAAACTTCTTGAAGCTTTTTAGTGGCACATCTATGTCTCTCGTGCCGTCACGATTTCACCTACTCAGTAAGAGACCTAAAATCTGGCAGGGATTTTCTAGAGGTTGGCTGGTGCTCTTACCCATGGCTCTTTTTGCTTGCACTAGCCCTAATATTGCTCAACAGCCAGAAATTGTGACTGCTACAGAGCCAAAACCTGCTGCCGAGCCAGTTGAGAGGGCTGCGATCGCCAAAAATAACCAAGAGGAGCCTTACTCAATCCTGATTCACAGAGCTGATAAGCGTCTGGAGGTACTCAACAGCCAAGGAACTCCTATCTACCAAACTGCCGTTGGGATTGGGCAGGGTGGGCTGAAAGAGAAACGAGATATGGCTGATTTTGTAACGCCAACCGGGCAGATGACGGTTGATCTAATTCTCTACAAGAAGTCTGCTCATAATCAGATTGCTAGCCAAAATGTAGAGCGTTTCGCTAAAAATCCTCAATTTCGTCCTTTGGTGGGCCAACCGCAAGGATTAGTTCAGCTCTTTAACAACATGAACCGAATTGATTTTGATGGCAATGGCAGCTCTGACAAAGCCTATGGAGATGGCTATATTGGTCTCACCTCAGAGACCGTGATCACCGGGCCAAAGATGAGCACATTTGAGCAAACCCCTTATTGGTTTTCGATCGCGCTACATGGCACACCAGACCCGCAAAATATTGGTCAGGCAAATTCGGGTGGCTGTGTGCATCTCAGTTCCGAAACACTGCGGCAGTTGATTGAAAATGGCTGGGTGCGGCTGGGTACTGTTGTCAAAATTACCGACTAAGCTGAGGTGAGATAACAATTGTCAGAGCCATACACCCTACATGCTATGGCTGCGGAATTTGCCCCTTGGCTCGTGTAGAACTCTCCGGTCAATTCAGTTGTCAATTTCAGGAGTGTCTATGCTGAGTGATGTGAGTTCTCCTACAGGTAGGCAGGCGCTGATCATTGGAGGTAGCATTGCAGGTCTGTTAGCAGGGCGCGTTTTAGCAGAGCACTTCGAGCAAGTTACTATCGTCGAGCGCGATCGCTTTCCCAAACAGCCTGTAGCTCGTAAAGGCATTCCCCAAGCTCAGCACTTGCATGTTCTGCTCAAGCGAGGAGAACATATTCTAGAGCAGCTTTTTCCAGGGCTTACAGATGAATTGCTCATGCAGGGAGTGCCCACATTTGATGCTGGTGCAGATATTCAATGGCTGACTGCTGCAGGATGGGGAATTCGCTTTGATTCTGGAATCAAGTTGCTTTCTTTTAGCCGATCATTACTCGATTGGCATATCCGTCAACGCTTGCTGACCTTTCCAAATATCCGGTTTTTGGAAGCTCGGCAAGTGACAGGACTATTAACAAATCCTGAGAAAACTCGTGTTACAGGTTTAGCATTGCAAGCTGAGGAAGACTCTGCCACAGACTCTAGTGATTGTATTCAGGGTGATTTGATTGTAGATGCCAGCGGTCGCAGTTCTAAATTACCGAAATGGTTAGCTGAGATTGGCTATCAACCCCCGCAAGAAACGGTTGTGAATGCTTTCCTCGGCTATGCCAGTCGTGTGTATCGCCTGCCAGACACCTATCCATCAGATTGGAAAGCTTATTATGTGCAAGCGGCTCCTCCTCAACGGGTACGCACGGCTATCTTCTGCCCGATTGAAGGCGATCGCGGCATTCTCAATTTGGTTGGTAGTGTTGGAGATCATCCACCCACCGATGAAGCGGGTTTTTTGGAGTTTCTCCGCACCAGCTTGCCAAATTCTGAGCTTTACGACTTGATCAAATCATCACAACCGCTGTCTCCTATCCATAGCTTTCGAGGGACTGAAAATCGGTCACGGCATTATGAACAACTCGCTCAATGGCCTGAGGGGTTATTGGCCTTAGGCGATGCTGTCTGTAGTTTTAACCCGACCTATGGTCAAGGAATGACGACCTCTGCGATTGGTGCTTTGACTCTTGACGAGTGTTTACGTGAGCAGCGCCAACTTCATGCCAACGGCGACTTAACAGGCTTAGGACAGCGATTTCAGCAGCGCCTTGCGAAAATAAATGAGTTGCCTTGGACGCTCGCCACCACTGAAGACTGTCGCTATCCCCAAGCGGAGGGTGGGAGGTTGGACAAAGTCACTCAACTGTTTCAGTGGTATATCGGTCGCGTCATTCAACTCGCAACTCACAACCCGCGAGTCCGCTTAGCATTTATAGAAGTCACGCAGATGCTCAAATCGCCTGGCATCTTGTTTCATCCTCAGATCGTTTTTCAGGTGTTGCGCCAAGGACTGGCAGGTTAGGGGTGTATTTCTCTTTTGCAGGTTAGCTCCATGAACGCGTGAGCGAGTGACGTATGATCAGCTATAGCTTGTTGCGATCTCTACTTGTATACATTGAGCTATGAAATCTGTATCTAAAACTGCTACTTCGCTACCTCTCCCACCCGGAAACAGTGGCTTACCCTTTCTAGGGGAGACGTTGGAATTCTTTAAAGATGGTAAGTTTGCCCAGAAACGCCACGACCAATATGGAGACATATTCAAAACTCAGTTGTTGGGGCAGCCGACTGTGTTTCTGCGGGGTGCAGAGGCTAATCGCTTTGTCTTATCTCAAGAAAATGAGTATTTTGCGATTAGTTGGCCCGCCAGTATCAAAGCCTTACTTGGCCCTCTCTCCTTAGCGTTGCAGACCGGAGGAACCCATCAAAGTCGCCGGAAATTGTTAGCTCAAGCATTTTTGCCGCGATCGCTGTCTGGCTATATTCCCACCATGTTAGGCATTACTCACGCCTACTTGAAGCGTTGGGAACGTATGGAGACGCTGACTTGGTATCCCGAATTGCGGAACTATACGCTAGATGTTGCTTGTAAATTATTTGTCGGGTTAGATCAAGGCTCGCAAACCGAGTTAGGGCATGAGTTTGAAACCTGGTGTTCTGGGTTGTTCTCGATCCCACTATCATTACCTTGGACTGCTTTTGGGCGGGCACAGCGCAGTCGTAAGTTGATGTTGGTGCAATTGGAGCAGATCATTCGCGATCGCCAACAGCAGTCAGATCGAGCTGAAGATGCCTTGCAGTTATTGATTGAGGCGCGTGATGAAAATGGTCAAGGCTTGACGTTGGAGGAGTTGAAGGATCAAGTGTTGCTGCTCTTGTTTGCTGGGCATGAAACTCTCACATCTGCGATCGCTTCCTTTTGTCTGATCACGGCTCAAAATCCAGAGATAACAGCAGCCCTGCGAGCGGAGCAACAACGGCTTGCCACCGCTGATGTACCTACGCTAGAAGAACTGCGGCAGATGACCTACCTCGATCAGGTCTTGCGAGAAGTCTTGCGCCTGATTCCACCCGTGGGAGGTGGCTTCCGAGAGGTATTAAAACCTTTTGAGTTCAATGGCTACCAAGTGCCCGCAGGTTGGAGTGCTATCTACCAGATTGGCCCCACTCACCAAGAAGCTAACCTATATCCCCAACCCGATCGCTTTGACCCAGAGCGTTTTAGTGCAGAACAAACGGCTGAGCGACCCAAATATGGCTATGTGCCCTTTGGTGGTGGCATTCGAGAATGTATTGGTAAGGAATTTGCGCGTTTGGAAATGAAGTTATTTGCGATCGCTCTCCTACGGGGTTACGAGTGGCAGCTACTACCTGACCAAAATTTGGACATGACAGCCATTCCGACCCCTCGCCCCAAGGATGGGTTACGCGTGAGCTTTCGACCCCTAGTGGGTACCCCATTGTCGCTGGCTACCCCCTTCTAATATCCCATTTCACAAAAGAGGAGCACTCATGGGAGGCTGGCTGAAAAAGTCTGAAAAATCGAAACGAGCCACTACCTCCTTTGAGTTGCAGGGCATCTCCACAGAACGCCAAACTGCTTTATGGTCAACGCTGCTAGGGGCTGTCTTAGTAGTGCGAGGCAGTATGTTTTTGCTGAACCCTCAATTGGCTAGCTTAGAATGCGATCGCCTTCAGGCTGGGGGGATGTGTAAACTCCTGATATCTAGTGTGCCCGGGGAAAAAGTGATTCCTTTGCCACTTGATGACTTAGAGCAAGCGGTTGTGCAGAAACATGGAAAATTAAGTCAGCTTGTTTTGTTAACCCGTGACCAGAAACTCTACTTTCCGATCAATAACGGCTTTAGCTCGACTAATAATAAAGCTGATCAGATCAATTCTTTCTTGCAAGATTCATCAGACACGTCCCTCAACGTTAAGCAAGATAATCGTTGAGTTATTTATCCTGTGGGTCTTGGTTTCGTATTGCTTGGAAGTATTCCTCTAGCGCTTCATTTCAAAAAGTTGATAAAGCGTTTTTAGAACGGTTCTAAATTTCGATATTGCTGTAATTTGCGATCGCTTCAATGCGCAGTTCAGCAATTTAAACAAGATTTGACTATGTGAATCCGGAAGAATTTTCATCTCTTAATAATACTAAAAAATGGATTGATTACCCTGATGGGTACTGCGGTAAGTCCATAAAACTCACATCATAGTGTCATGTCCTGCATCAATTACTCTAAGCAATCACATAACACGATGAGAGTAGTTCTTCGATTTTTAGAGTAATTTTGAGCTTTCGTTTTAGTTGATTGAATGTCCAACGATACCGTTAGTTGGATAACATATTGCAGTTTTTACTTACTTTTGGAGCAAAAAGAGATGGCAATTGACGAGAATAAAATGGCGCAATCGATCTATGACACACTATTTAATGCTTATACTAAAACACCGCCTGGAGGACTTCCGGCTGGTAGTGAAGCCGACCGAATGTTTATTACCTTAATTCCGGGTGGAGAACCGATCGATGTTTCTCAATACGCCAATCCAATTGGCCCCCGAAACCCTGAAGGAGTGCCAGCCGCAACAGAAAACTTCTCGCGTTTGGTCGATCGCTTACCTCTAGTGAAATCTGCTTTTGTAGATAGTGGCAAGAAGATTTCAGAGGTTTATAAAGCTGTGATTGAAGGGGCAAATATTACGCCCCAACCAGAAAATCCCGCCTTAAAAGCTGCTTACGATCGCGCCTATGACTTATTAAATGACGAAGGCAATGACTTTGATGATATGGGTCAACCGATTAAGGTGCCTGTAGACTCACTGCTCTATGCCAACTATAAGCGTAAGCAAAATGCCTATGCAGATGCGGTTGCTGGCTTTATGGCAGAGGCACTCAAATACGATATGTCAAAACCAGAAGATCAGCGGGCTTGGGCTATGGTCGGCCCAACGTTACAACGGCGTTTAACTACTGCCTGGAACGACTTGCAAAACGCACAAGCTAAAAAGGTTGAAGATGCTCAAGCAACTCTGGCGCAAGCTGCCGAAAACCAGGTTGGGCGAGTGTTCAAAGATGCTCAAGAAAGAATGACTCTATTGGAGAAAGCGAGTGCCCGTGACATGGCAGATCGCTACTTTGCAAGTTATGCCTTCCCAGCAAATTGGTATTCCTCAACAGCGGCTCAGGGCTGGACAACGCTCAGTTTGTCATCTGGTAGATACCAACTGAATCAATCTTCAAACTATGTCAGTTACGGTGGTGGTGCAAGTTTTAGCCTGGGGCTATGGAGTATTGGGGGCAGCGCGTCTCATAGTGAAGAAAAGCATCACATGGACAGCGAAACTGAAGGTCTGGAAGTGAGCTTCCGCTATGCCCGGATCAATATCGAGCGTCCCTGGATGAATTCTATGATTTTCGATCTCCCCGGTTGGACGTACGGCCCTGTAGGCAAGGGAGGAATCTCTTCTGGTGATCCTGCGAAAGCGGATGGCACTTTAATGACGATCGTTCCTACTGGCTTTATTGCAGTCCGCGATTTGAAGCTGAGAGCTAATTGGAGTCGGCAGGAGAGCGATTTGCTGAAGAAGGCCACCAGTGGAGGAGCACGGTTTGGTTGGGGACCCTTCTCTGTTGGTGGTTCCTATTCATCTAACTCATCAGACTATCGATTCAAATCAGAGTTTGATGGGCGTACCCTTTCTGCACCGGGTCTCCAGATCATGGCATTTATTTGCACCGTAATGCCCCTGGCACCTAAAGAAGGCTAACCCTCCTTTCTTCTGAGCATTGGGGCATGGCAAAACTGTGCCCCTGCAAAAGCTTGCAGATTTCACAGACAGATTTACAGGAGAATTTTGTGATGGCGGTCGATCAAACTAGCCTAATTCAAAGCATTTACGATACTGTTTTTTCTAGTTTTGTTTATCCTCCCAGAGCCGGACAGCCTAATACTAATAGAGAGATTTTGCTGTCTCTAGAGTGGCCTGGGCAACAAATTGATGTCAGTCAATATGCAAATCCTTGGTTACCTCAAAACCCTTCTGGATCGCAGTTTGCAACAGAAATGTTTTCCACCCTGGTTGATGCTGTGCCGCTACTCGATGCAGTTTATGTCGATTCTGGGGTGACGGTCGAAGAACTGTACGAATTTGTGTTGGGAGCAGTTGCGACGGCACTACCCGCCGATGCCAATGGTGAGATACCGGCTAACCCAGTCAACACGACGTTACAGAATGCACGGCAACTATTTGAGCAATCAAAATTAGCCAGTGCGCTTCATCCAGCCTTGTCTTACCGTGCTTCCTACGCCTCACCGACTAACTGGTATGATGACGCTGCATCACAGGCTTGGACACAAATCACCATTAACTCCAATCAAACGCAAACTACACCGAACTCGCCGTTTGTGCGGACGGGTGGGTTAAAGCGAGCCAAGGATGGACTTTGGAAGTTACCAGAGCGAGTTGTTAAGCCTGATATTTCGGTCAAGACCGATGTGATCAAGCCAGTCAACATCCGTCCTGAGGTGTTAGGTCAGGCGGTACTCAACAATAAGATGCTTGTCAATCCGCAAGTGCTGAAACCAGGCATGATGCGATCGCCTATAGCTCAACCGTTCATGAGTCGAGCCACACTCCAGGCGCAAACGCTGCAGCAGATCACCCCTAATCCACTGCTGGTCAAACGTATCAGACCTGAACTGTTGGATAAACTAGATCTCGTTGCCGTCAAAGATCAAAATATTGATCAACAAGCCAAAGATTTACAAATCTCATTTCGTTGTTGCCGGGTCAATGTCAATCGCCCTTGGTTGATGAAATCACTCCTAGATCTGAAGGGATGGACGCTACCGGGTCAAGCGGCAGGTAGCCTATCGACAGGCACCTTGGAAAATAATACGGGTAGTTTTCCGCTCTTGCCAATTAGTTTTATTGCCATTCGTGACTTGAAGATTCGAGCTAACTGGGGCAAGCAAGATGCTGAACTGGCAGCGAGAGCCACTTCTACTCAAGAGACTGTGGGATTTGGCCCATTTGCCCTCAGCGGTAGTTATGCAGAGTCGGGCAAAGTTTATACCTCTAGTTTTGATGGCATCACGCTCTCGGCACCTGGGCTGCAAATTTTAGGGTGGATCAGCCTCGTGTTGCCCTTCACTCCACCAGCCTAATGTTCCTGTCTTAACGCTGGGTCTGCAGCGCCACCGACCTAACTCGGCTTGACTGATATCTCCTGTTCCTGAGCCATAAATCAATTCGTCTGATATTCGTCTTATAACAAATATCTAAAATTATCTGCTATAAGACAAAGCAAAGACAAAATAGCTTATGGCAATGGCTGGCTAGACTGATTGGACGGGGCTGCTATTCTTCAATGACTTTGCCGCGCATCGTTTTGAGCTGCGATCGCTTGCTTTTACTATCTAGGCGCTTCCGTTGCGAACTGCGAGTGGGTTTGCTCGGTTTACGAGGTTTGGGCACTGCGATCGCGCTTTTAATCAGCTCTTGCAAGCGTTGTAAAGCTTCTTCGCGATTTTGCTCTTGGCTGCGGTGCTCTTGGGCTTTGATTACAATCACCCCGTCTTTGGTGAGCCGTTGGTCATTGAGCTTCAGCAACCGCTCTTTGTAGCGATCGGGTAAGGAGGACGCAACAATATCAAAACGGAGGTGAATCGCGGTTGCCACCTTATTGACGTTTTGCCCCCCAGCCCCCTGAGAACGAACTGCACTCATCTCAATCTCATGCTCTGGGATACTTACGGTATTAGAAATTTGCAGCATAATAATTCAACAATTGCCCAGAGACGCATCGTACTTAACACTAGACAAATCTTAGCTGGTGCTGGTTGGTCGAGCCTCCTCTGGGTGGCTTAATCCAGAAATTAGAGGAGAGCAGTGAAGTTAGACCGTAAACGCTGGGGCCTGCTGTTGCTAGCCGCGATTTTGATTGTGTGGTCATGGTTGGGCATTGCCACCGCTCGAAACGGGTTGAACGTGCGATCGCTAGAGCGAGAAGGCGTGCCCCTCCTTTACCTGGCTCCTCAATCAGCTCAGTCAGTACCGGGTGTCTTGGTTGCCCACGGCTTCGCGGGTTCTAAACAATTGATGCTGGGCTACGGACATGTTTTAGCTCAGGCGGGCTATGCCGTCATGCTCTGGGACTTTGATGGGCATGGGGCAAACCCCCAACGTTTAGCAAGATATGAGTTGCAGCAAAACCTGGATGTGGCTTTTGAGGCGCTTGTAGAACAACCTGAAGTCGATCGCTCTCGCTTAGCGGTTTTAGGTCACTCAATGGGCAGTGGTATCGCCATGACAGCCGCCATTCAAAACCCCGATCGCTTTGCGGCAACGGTGGCTGTTTCTCCCACAGGGGCAAGGGTAACGGCGCAACTTCCTGCCAATCTACAGTTGCAGGCAGGTAGCGGAGAAGGAGGATTTATCACCAACGCCCAAAAGTTGCTGGCTGAGGCGGGTGGTGTAAACAATGATTTGGCAGCAGGTACAGGCCGAGAATTGGTCATGGTGCCGAATGTAGAGCACATTACGATTTTGTTTAGTGATGTGAGTCATCAAGCCGCCCGACGCTGGTTGGATGCCACGTTTGGGCAAATTCGCGAGAGTCAGTATGTTGACCGCCGCATGGGATGGTATGGGTTACATCTGCTGGGTTGGTTATTGGGCTTAGCAGCGATCGCTCCCCTCTTGGCAAAAGAAGATAGCCCCATCGTGGAAGTCTCCCCGGCACAACGCTGGATCGGGTTAGGGCTGGCACCGTTCGTCGCTACGGCAGGTTTGATCGGGTTGAGCCAGAGATTTGCCCTGGAAGACTTAGGGGGTGTGCAAGTAGGTGGAGCGGTTGGGGTTTGGTTCCTGATTGCTGGCCTCACATGGTTAGGGACATTGGCTCAACTACCTCGTCCGACGCTACGTTCACTAGTTTGGGGAGTGGCGCTGTTTAGTCTCTTATGGGTTGCGTTTGGTGCAATGGCTCAGGTTGTGTGGTTGCAATGGTGGCTAATCCCCATGCGGCTGCGGTTATGGTTACCTTTGGCGATCGCTTGTTTGCCTTGGTTTTTAGCCTCTGGCCTGGTTCAACAACACATTGGTTTGGGTAAGCGGGTGCTTTGGTGGTTGGGGCAAAGCGTCATCTTAATCGGTGGGTTTCTGTTAACGCTGCGCTTCTTACCACAACTGGGTTTTATGTTCCTCTTGTTGCCGCTCTTTCCACCCTTGATCGGTATTCTGTCTCTAGTGGCAGGCTTCTTAAACCGAGCTTGGGTGTGTGCGATCGGCTCTGCGCTATTTTTCGGTTGGTTGCTAGCTGCTGGCTTCCCATTGTCGGCCTGAGATAGAACTCAATTTGATCAACTCTATTGGGGGCGAAGAGTGGTTTTCAGAGTGACCCAAGGCGCAGTTGCTAGGCGATCGCGCATCGTTGCCTCGTCGTTAAATTTCTCGGTGAGAATCCGCCCCTCAAACGTCACAGTCACCTCATCCGCCTGGAAGCACCAAGGTTCTACCCAGAGCTTGGTTGGGTCATCTTGAATTGGGGTAAGCGTTAAGGTTGTCTCGCCAGTGGCAGTGGGGACTTGCTCAAACTGGCGGGGGTGGGTAATGCCCATGCAGATAGCGAGAGATAAAGC
>CBIHQL010000102.1:0-10190 GCA_966211855.1 uncultured bacterium | reverse complement strand
AAAGTGAAGCATTCAGAGCTATGCCCATCCTAGGAAATAACGGCTCTGAATGCTTCATTTTTGTAAAACGCTAGTTGGGGCGGCTAGAGAGCGATCGCGAGGGGCCTTGCTGGGCATACATAGCTCGCAGCACTAGGGCAGGATCGACCCATTGGCTAGCATATCTCATGCCCCAATGCAGGTGTGGGCCTGTAGTGCGGCCTGTCATGCCTACACGACCAATCCGGGCTCCGGCGGGGACTGCTTGCCCTTCCCAAACTTGAATGCCGCCTTCTCGGTCAATGATGTAGCGACCGCCATTGGCTGATTCGACGTGCCCCTGCATGTGACAGTAGATATGCTCCCACTCACCAGATTGCACTACAACTGAGGTGCCACAAGCACTGTCATCTGAGACTTCCACCACGCGCCCCCCCCACCAGTTACGCACATAACTGCCTTCGGGGGCTGCCATATCTAAACCGTGGTGAAATTCTCGACTGTAACCATCTGGAGACTGACGATAACCAAACGCAGACGTATAAGCTTGAAAGTTTTCGACTGGAAAGGAGGCACCTTGCCAGGTATTACCTGTTGCAACCTGATTGGTTTCTGCTGCTCTGGCTGTCTCAGGCTGCCAATCAGAGGCGATAAAACCAGCAAAGCCTAACCCTGCCAATAACAATCCTAGACGCAGAGTTTTTTGCATACGAGACAAGGGGGCTAAGTTTTGTCGTTGCTGCCTCAAAGGGCTCATAAGGTTACGACTGCGTTTCTCCATAGAGAGTCCTTTGCAGATGATTGTAGAAATATGAGGCTTTAAGCTATACGTAATTCTGCCATCTGAAGTTCCTTGAGCCCTTCAGTTCGACTCATTATGGTTCTAGGCAGATTCCAGCTCCTCTGTATATCCACTCAGTAAATGAGATTGTTCGCAGTATCTTACCCCAGGTTGTGGTTGAATCTATCAATTCTGTGTGTCAATAGTGTTACGATTCGGCGCTCTAATTATGAAGAGTTGCAGTGCTCTGGACCACATGATTGCAGGCGACAACCGTTGAAGCTGTTGATTGACCGATTTGGAAAAGTTTGAGTACATTAGCTTATTAGCCTCTGCGATCGCTGCTGACTTATGTTTACCGATCTTCTACCCTTTCCAATCAATATCAGTACAACCGCGATCGCTGGAGCTAGCCTTTGGTCTCTGGCACTGTACTTGGGGTTTGCTTCATTGCGAGACTGGTTGACCGAACAGCTCAATCGCTGGTTCAACTTCGCCGAGCGATCGCTTTATACGTCTGAAGCAGAATTTGAAAAAACTCGACGCAGCCGGGAAGCGCTCAATGCCCTGTATGCCTCGGTGTGCAGTATCATCCCCTTTTTAGTGCTGGGAGCGGTTTGCAACTATGGCGTAGAACTGGGGTTAGGAGAAAGTTGGGCAATTAGTGGTGGCATCATCGCTTGCCTAGGCTGTGGCGTTTATGACTTGGGTCGTCGTGACGGTCAAAAGTCGTGACTCAAATCCTGGCTTAAGTTCTTGCCAGTTCTTCTACAACTATTTGACTGAGCTTATGAGCAGCTCCAGGTTGACCCCGCACACTTCGCAGGCGATCGCGCATTTGTTGCAGTTTTTCGGGGTGGTCGAGGTAATCAAGCACTAATTCAGCGATCGCTTGAGGTTCTAGTAAGCCAATCAGTTCTGGCACAATCGGCTCCTGTGCCCAAATATTGGGCCAAGCCAAAAGACGCGGTTTCCGTAAAAACCACCAGTTAATCAACTTCGCAAAACTACTCCCCATCCCTGGCAAGTTAGCAAGTAACCCCGGAATGCCGCCCCACGCTCGCATGGCATCGGCTTGCTGGGTTGGAATTAGCACGAGCATCGGCACCGATAGAGAACCTAACTCTGCTGTATTAGCACCTACCGTTGTTAGACAAAGCTGGCACTGAGACAGCAACTCATAAGCCGGAAATTGAGTTTGCAGCTCGATTTGTAGACCAGAGGCTGTTTTGAGGTAAGCAGATTGCAGGGCATCCGGAATAACAAGTTCTGCGGCAACATCACCAAACAGTCGAGCGACCGGGTTATGTTGCGGATTGGCGAACCGAGCCAGAGTTTGCAGATCTAACGTGGGAGCCACCGGAATCACAAACCGAGTCTGGGGCCGATGAGCCAGAATCTGCTCGGCGATCGCTAAAGTCAGGGGGACTCCTTGCGCCAACTTTGCAGGTTTCGACCCTGGCAAGAGGCCAATTAAAGGTGCCTCCGGTGAAACGGTTGAGTTGCAATCTTGACGCTCAAAATTGCCCGCCTCCGCCATCAAGTCCCCAACCACTGTTAATTTATGGGCGTACTTCTGGGGTGCTTGCGTCAAAATTTCGGGTTTCATCACACCAAAGCGATCGACCCACGCTAACCAACGGGCTTCCCACTCGGCATACACGACCGTACGATACCCCAGGCGCTTACCGATCACTACCGGGAAGAATTGGTCGCCGCCGAGAAACACCACGACCCCGCGATCGTGCCAATCCCAACGATCAATTGTTTTGCCTGATAACAAAAATGGGAAGAAATACTCTGCCGCCTGCACCCGATCGACTTCTGGATAGCTGAGAGCGATCGCGGCTTCTTGACCACTGGCATTGGGGCAGGGAGACAGCACTACTGAGATTCTAACTTGGTCGCGATCGTTGCCGAGTTGCGATCGCAAGGCAGCCACCACAGGTTTAACCCAAGTTGCCAACTCTCCAGGCCCATTTGCCAAAATCAAAATATCAGCGCCAGACACCCACAAACCTCAACAAAATATAGTGCAGCGGCAAACCTAGCCTAACTCTAATACCAGCCCAAAAGCCAAACTAGACAATGGGCGATCGCTCATCACTAACTACCCAATCATTTGCAAGAATGTAGTTCATGCATTTGCTGGTTGATGAGGATTTTGCCAAAGATGACCGACTTAATTTTGGCAGCAACTCAAGGAGATCTAACGCAAACTCAAGCGTTGCTGGCTCAAGGAATCAATGTCAACACTCAGAACGCAGAAGGAACTACGGCGTTGATTGCTGCGATCGAAGCTGGGTATGACGACCTGGCTCGACACTTAATTGAGCAAGGCGCTGATGTGACTGTGAGCGATCGCGATGGCTGGACAGCTTTAATGGCTGCGGCAGCGCAGGGTGATCTCGATTTAGTGCGGTTGTTATTGAGCCACGGTGCTGAAGTAAACGCTAAAACAACCTTCGGGCTAACGGCTTTAATGAGTGCTGCTGCTAAGGGGCAGACTGCGATCGCTCAAGTTTTGTTAGCACACGGAGCTGATCTGAATGCCAAAGACGATAACAATTGGACGGCTCTTATTTGGGCAGCCGACGAGCAACACACAGAAGTCATGAGTCTACTAAAGCAAGCCAGAGAAAATCAATAAATCTCAGCCCTACTCCCTCTATAAATTCCCGCCTCAAGCTGTCAACTGAGGCGTTTTTTAGCCAATTTCTTCATCAAAAAATTGAACGATCCAGATTTTAAGCTTACTATGGTCAATAATTTCAACCAAACTTAAAGATTCAATAAATCGTTAAATTCATACCCTTTAAGCAAAGATTCTTCCACTATGATGGCTGGAATTCACTGATCGCTATGAGTCAGCCATATTTATGAACTTCAGTTGGTTTCGCCAACATTGGCAACCTATTCCTCAGCCACTACGTCTCTTAGTGATCACTTTATTATTATTAGGCATATTTTTTCGCTTTTATAACTTAGACAAAAAAGTTTATTGGCATGATGAGGCTTATACTTCCCTCAGAATTTCTGGATATACTACAACAGAAGTTATTCAAGAAATCAGCAATAAGTTTCCGATTCCAATTCGAGCCTTAGAAAAATATCAATATCCCAATTCTGAAAAAACAGTTGTTGACACAATTAGATCTTTAGCGATAGAAGACTCTCAGCATCCACCTCTGTATTATCTACTCGCACGTTGGTGGGTACAGCTTTGGGGAAATTCTATTGAAGTTATCCGCAGCCTGTCAGCCATCTTCAGCCTTTTACTATTTCCGGCGATTTACTGGTTATGTTTAGAGCTATTTATTCAACCTTTAGCTGCCTGGTTGGCGATCGCCTTAGTTGCTGTTTCTCCCTTTCATATCCTTCTAGCTCAAGAAGCCCGACAGTACAGTCTTTGGACAGTTTTAATTATACTTTCTAGCGCCCTTCTACTTTATGCGTTACGCACTAACACTCGTCGTGGTTGGATAGCGTATGCCATTACCGTTGGCTTGAGCTTTTATACCTTTCCCCTCACTTGCTTTGTGGTCATCAGTCACGGACTTTATACGCTTTTCATTCATCAAGCGCGTATCAACCGACGGGTTATCAATTACTTAGGAGCTACTGTCACGGGGGTTACAATTTTTTTACCTTGGATCTTAATGACTTTTATTAATTCTCAAAAGGTACAAGAAACAACCAATTGGCTTACTATTCCGCTTAAAGCACAATCATCAAGCAAGATTTGGATTTTAAATTTAAGTCGCTTTTTTCTAGATTTTCAGTCAGATTCAGGCAACTATTTATTGAATCCACTTGTTTATTTAATTCCTATAATCTTGGTATTAGTTTTTTATGCAATTTATTTTGTCTGTCAACACAGTCAAAAATTGAGCTGTCAATTTCTGTTACTGCTAATTGGAACCTGTTCTGCCATCCCTATCTTGGCTGATCTGATTTTGGGAGGTAGACGCTCTTCAGTCCCTCGTTATTTACTTCCTTTCTATATCGGGATTCAAATTGCGGTTGTTTACTTATTCTCTCAAAAACTAACGCCTTTAGATGGAAAAAACCATCAACCCAGAAAGTGGCAATTAGCATTTGTTGGTTTGACACTATGTGGTGTTGTCTCAGCAGTAGGAATGACCAATTCTGCTGAGTGGTGGACTAAAAGCTACAGCAATAGCAATATTTCAATCTCTGCTTTGATTAATCAATCTAGTAGTCCCACTTTAGTTAGCAGCTCTGCCGAATTAGGTGATGTTTTATCTTTAAGCTATTACCTCACCGACAAAACCCAACTCTATTTAGTACATCAACTCCAACAACAGCAGCTGCAGCCAATTGATGGGGAGATTTTTTTATTAAACCCTTCTGAAGATTTACGAAGCCTGATTACTGCACAGACTGGCAGAAAAGCTCAAAAAATCTATCAAAGCCCCAAGTTCAATATGAAACTGTGGAAGTTAACTTGAGAATTGCGATCGCTAGAGCGTAAGTCTTCTCTGAGGCTGAATGTAGAAACCTAGGCACCCATCTCTGCAACCTCTTGTCCCACAGAATTTGAGGCGATCGTAGCATCAGGCGTTTGTGGCTGCGTGGATTGATTTAGGCAGTACTTTTCGGATTGCTTCAGAAAGTTAGAACACATGCTTGACAAAGAATAATCTTTAAGCATACGCGTGTAAAATACACATTAATTTTATCTTGTCAAGTTAAATTTTATTTACAAATAGCGAGTGCATACACTCACTTATTTGTAAATAAAAGTGAATAAACTTCTCATTTTTTTTATCAAATTGTGTCAGATGTCGCTGCAAGTGCTCACTTTGTAAGGATTTTCTGGTAAAAAAACTGATGGGCCACTAAATCATCTTACCCAGTTCATCCCGCAAGAGTGGCTGATAGGCGAATGGGTGACAGGCTGTGGCGGTGTCCAAAAGTCCTCCGCTAGCCGATCCCTAGAGATGCCCGATAAGAGAACACGTATAATAAGGAGCCCAACCGCATGTTCACCCACGTCAAGCCCACCGTTAGACACATTGCGCCTGACAACATTCAGGGGCGCTCTTTAATCAAGGTGGTCTATGTCGTGCTAGAGCCGCAGTACCAAAGTTCCCTCTCCGCAGCGGTTCGCTCTATTAACAAGAACAACCCCAATGTGGCGATCGAGATCAGCGGCTACTTGTTAGAAGAACTCCGCAGTCCTGAAAACCTCGAAGCCTTCGAGCAGGACGTCGCCAACGCCAATATTTTCATTGGGTCACTCATCTTTATTGAAGAATTAGCCGAGAAAGTAGTTGCTGCTGTAGAACCGCACCGCGATCGCTTGGATGTCGCAGTGGTCTTCCCCTCCATGCCGCAGGTGATGCGCCTGAACAAAATGGGCACCTTCTCGATGGCACAGTTGGGCCAGTCGAAGAGTGCGATCGCCCAGTTCATGCGCAAGCGGAAGGAGAAGTCGGGGTCTGGCTTCCAGGATGGCATGTTGAAGCTGCTGCAAACCCTGCCCAAGGTGCTGAAGTACCTGCCGATGGACAAGGCGCAGGATGCCCGCAACTTCATGCTCAGCTTCCAATACTGGCTCGGCGGCTCCCAGGAAAACCTAGAAAACTTCCTGCTGATGCTCACCGACAAATACGTCGCCAAAGGTGTTGGGCAGCAAAGTTTTGCACCACTACAGTATCGCGATCCCGTCACCTACCCCGATATGGGTATCTGGCACCCCCTCGCGCCCGCGATGTACGAGGATGTCAAAGAATATCTCAACTGGTACAACAGTCGCAGCGATATTTCGGCTGACCTGAAAGATCCCCTGGCTCCCTGCGTGGGCTTAGTGCTGCAACGGACTCACCTCGTGACGGGTGATGATGCTCACTACGTGGCGATGGTGCAAGAACTGGAGTGCATGGGTGCAAAGGTGATCCCGGTATTCGCAGGCGGGTTGGATTTCTCCAAGCCTGTTGATGCTTACTTCTACGACCCCATCTCTAAGAATGCGATCGTCGATACGGTGGTTTCTCTCACCGGGTTTGCGCTGGTGGGTGGCCCCGCTCGTCAAGACCATCCCAAGGCGATCGATGCTCTGAAGCGCCTGAACCGTCCCTACATGGTGGCGCTGCCGTTGGTCTTCCAAACCACCGAAGAGTGGCAAGACAGCGACCTCGGTTTGCACCCGATTCAAGTGGCACTGCAAATCGCGATTCCCGAACTCGATGGCGCGATCGAGCCGATTATTCTCTCCGGTCGTGATGGCGCTACAGGTAAGGCGATCGCCCTGCAAGACCGCATTGAAGCCGTGGCACAACGGGCAATGAAGTGGGCCAGCCTGCGTCGCAAACCCAAAGTAGACAAGAAGTTGGCGATTACCGTCTTCAGCTTCCCCCCTGACAAAGGTAACGTTGGGACTGCGGCTTACCTGGATGTGTTCGGCTCCATCTATAAAGTGCTGGAAGCGTTGCAGCAAAACGGCTACGACGTGCAAGGCATCCCAGAGTCGGCGGAAGCGTTGATGCTAGAGGTGATCCACGACGCTCAAGCCCAGTACAACAGCCCCGAACTCAACATCGCTTACAAGATGTCGGTGCCTGAGTACGAGGAACTAACCCCCTACCATGAGCGCTTGCATGAGTCTTGGGGACCCGCACCTGGTACCCTCAACACCGACGGACAAAACCTGCTGGTGTTTGGTAAGCACTTCGGTAACGTCTTCATTGGTATTCAGCCCACCTTTGGCTATGAAGGCGACCCGATGCGGTTGTTGTTCTCCCGCTCAGCCAGCCCCCACCACGGGTTTGCCGCTTACTACACCTACCTGGAGCGAATCTGGAAAGCGGATGCAGTGTTGCACTTCGGCACCCACGGCTCGCTGGAGTTCATGCCTGGTAAGCAAATGGGCATGTCCGGTGAGTGCTACCCCGATAACCTGATTGGCACCATCCCCAACCTTTACTACTACGCCGCTAACAACCCTTCGGAAGCGACGATCGCTAAGCGCCGTTCCTACGCTGAAACCATTTCTTACCTCACCCCTCCCGCTGAAAATGCTGGACTTTACAAAGGGCTGAAAGAACTAAGCGAGTTGATCGGTTCCTACCAAACTCTCAAAGACAGCGGTCGCGGTATCCCCATCGTCAACACCATCATGGACAAGTGCCGCATGGTGAACCTGGACAAGGATATCGCTCTGCCCGAACAGGATGCTAAAGACCTGAGTGCAGAAGAACGCGACAACATCGTCGGTTTGGTGTATCGCAAGCTGATGGAGATCGAATCTCGCTTGCTGCCTTGCGGTCTGCACGTGATCGGTAAGCCTCCCACAGCCGAAGAAGCGATCGCCACGCTGGTAAATATTGCTGGACTCGATCGCCCCGAAGAAGAAATCAAGAGCCTGCTGCGGATTATTGCTGAGAGCATCGGTCGCGACATCGACGACATCTATAAGAACAGCGATCGCGGTGTCCTCGAAGATGTGCAACTGCTGCAAGACATCACGATGGCAACCCGTGCCGCAGTCGCCGCTCTGGTGAAAGAACAGACCGATGCCGATGGTCGAGTTTCCAAGGTTTCAGTACTCAACTTCTTCAACATGGGTCGCAAAGAACCCTGGATTGAAGCCCTGAGCGAAGCAGGCTATCCCAAGGTTAATGTTGACGACATCAAGCCGCTGTTTGAGTACCTGGAGTTCTGCCTCAAGCAAGTCGTCGCTGATAACGAACTCGGTGCCCTGCTGAAAGCTTTGGAAGGCGAGTACGTTCTCCCTGGCCCTGGTGGTGACCCGATCCGCAACCCGGATGTGCTGCCCACAGGTAAGAACATCCACGCTCTTGACCCCCAATCCATCCCAACTTCAGCGGCGGTACAGTCGGCTCAGATCGTGGTCGATCGCCTCTTGGCACGGCAACGGGCAGAAAACAACGGTCAGTGGCCCGAAACCATCTCCTTTGTCCTCTGGGGTACTGACAACATCAAGACCTACGGTGAATCCCTAGCCCAGGTGATGTTGCTGGTGGGTGTGCGTCCGGTGCCCGACTCCTTGGGTCGCGTCAACAAGCTGGAGCTGATCTCCCTAGAAGAACTCGGTCGGCCTCGCGTGGATGTCGTCGTCAACTGCTCCGGCGTTTTCCGTGACCTGTTCATCAACCAAATGAATCTGCTCGATCGCGCGATCAAGATGGCAGCGGAAGCCGATGAACCCCTAGAGATGAACTTCGTCCGCAAGCACGCCATGAAGCAAGCGGAAGACATGGGCATCAATCTGCGGCAAGCGGCGACTCGCGTCTTCTCCAATGCCTCTGGTTCCTATGCTGCTAACGTTAACCTGGCGGTGGAAAACAGCACTTGGGAAGCCGAAGCTGAACTGCAAGACATGTACTTGGCGCGGAAGTCGTTTGCTTTCAACTCCGACAATCCGGGGATGATGGAGCAAGACCGCACTCTGTTTGAGTCGGCACTGAAGACGGTAGATGTCACCTTCCAAAACCTCGACTCTTCCGAAATCTCCCTCACCGACGTTTCCCATTACTTCGACTCCGACCCCACCAAGGTTGTGGCTCGTCTACGGGGTGATGGTAAAGCACCTGCTTCCTTCATTGCGGACACCACCACGGCTAATGCCCAAGTCCGTACCCTCTCGGAAACCGTCCGTTTGGATGCTCGCACCAAACTGCTGAATCCCAAGTGGTACGAAGGTATGCTCAGCCACGGTTACGAAGGTGTACGGGAACTCTCGAAGCGCTTGGTGAACACGATGGGTTGGTCAGCAACCGCAGGTGCAGTAGACAACTGGATCTACGAAGACACCAACGCCACGTTCATCCAAGACGAAGAAATGCAGAAGCGGTTGATGAACCTCAACCCCCACTCCTTCCGCAAGATGGTCTCTACCCTTCTAGAAGTCAATGGTCGCGGCTACTGGGAAACCAGCGAAGAAAATCTCGACAAGCTCCGCGAACTGTATCAAGAAGTCGAAGACCGCATCGAAGGGATCGAATAGATAGTCCAGACCCCATAGAGATAAACAGATGAATTCCTATGGGGTCTAGTTACTCTATACTACGAATTTACTCCTAGTGATTGCAGCCCCTTTAGGGATTCTTGTGCCCACTGTTCGTAGCCTAACTGCTTATACAAGTTGTAAGCTTGACGATAATGCAATACAGCTTCTGAATTTCTACCTAATGAGTGAAAAACAACACCAATATTTAAGTGAGCATTAGCTTCTTCAGGCAAATTTTTTAGTTCCTGAGCTAAAGCAATAGCCGTCTTTAAAAAGTCTATTGCCATAGGAAATTGATTTAACATCCGATATAAGACTCCAAGACCATAGGATGATTGTTGTTCTCCTTGTTTGTTGCCGCATTTATGAAAGATCTCTAAAGCTTGTTTATGATAATCTATACTTCTTTGATACCTTCCTAATTTCTCATATGCC
>CBIHQL010000101.1:0-10469 GCA_966211855.1 uncultured bacterium | reverse complement strand
AAGGTTTTGACTTTGGGCTCGGAGTTTTTCGGCAGTAAATTGTTGCTGGGTAATGACTGCCTCTAGAAGTAAGGCTGTGATGGCGATGACACCAATAAACGTCTGCAACATCAACAGCGACAGATTGGGGTTATGTTCGCCAAACGGCCCTAACCCTCTGACTGTAGCTAAGACCGCGATCGCTGAAACGACCAGAATTGCCAAGGTTGAGCCAAGCTGACCAAAGCGAAATGCTGCCCAAATCAGCACAGGTAGCAGTAGATATTCCAGCGCCAAGTTCTCAAAAAATACATAGCGACCCACACTCGCGATCGCTATGAATAAAACGATTGCTTCTAGCCCACGCCCAATCTTTTCAGGCGGCACTCTCAAGAGCTGTTGGTGAGATAGTGGGAAAAAATGACGCAGCCCGCTCAAACTCAGAGAGCGATCGCGCCAGATTTGCCCCCAAGCTAAGAGAAACGGAGCCAAAATTAAAATCCCAGTGACGTTAGAAATCCACCAGGTCACCCAAACTGATTGAAAGTTGACCCAAGGAATATCACCCGTCACGCTTAAGGTCAAAACCCCAACAGTGGCATTGACGATGGGGCCAGCGAGAGCGGTAAAGACAATAAATTTGAAGAGATCTTGCGGTCGATCTAACGGGTTGCGCCGCCCAATCTGGCCTCTGAGTAAAGAGGTGCCCAGTAATGTACCTAAAGAGGTGCCTAAACCAATACTGGCAGCTTTGAATATTGAGGTTAGCAGCGCGACCAAACTGGAGTGATCTAAAAAGGCCCAGACATTCGCTAGAAACGAGCCAATCCAAATGCCCGGAAAAACCCATGACCCAAACAGCAAGACGCCAGCCGAGGCAATTCCATCAGGGGGCCAAACGGGAGTGACCGCTTCTGGTGTTGAGGCGATAGTGCGGCCCAATTCGGCAGTGACATAGTAAGCGATCGCCAGCAAGACGATCACCAGCCCTCGATGCAAATAGGTACGACGTTGCTCACGATTCATGGCTGGCGTTTTCTGGGGGCTGAGGTGATGGTAAAGCAATGGATTGGTATAGAATCAGGCGATTGCCATCAGGGTCATAAACATAGATTTCCCGACCGTGTGCGGCATTCATCACTTCACCTGTGCGAGAACCTGAAATCGCGTGAAAATGCGCAATCGCTGTGTTTAGATCTGCGACTTCTAAACAGAGACTTACGGAGCCATGAGCCGCTAGCCGGAACTCTGCTTGCTGATCGGCTTTAGGCTTAAAAATACCAAGTCGTAGCCCTGGCAACTGAAACTCAGCATAAGCCTGAGGTAGATAGACGGTCGGCTGTTGACTCAAGAGCTGGCTGTAAAACTTTACCAGCGCCTCAAGTTGTAGGGTTGCCAACGTGACCAAAGCTGCTCGCCAGTGTAAAACCATTTTTTGCTTAAGATATCACTCGCGGGAGAGGTCAGCGGTTAGATTGAGAGCGATCATCCTGACGGGATCATGCCCTTACTCGTTTTCGAGGACTACTGTGATGACTGCCACTTTATCGATGCCCCAATCGCTCGCTACCTGGTTGGGAGATGAAGCTGAAGACTTACTCACTCACCAAGCCAAAGTCTCGAAAGATTTGCTGCACTTACCGGGGCCAGATTGGGTCGAGCGGATTTTTGCCCAAAGCGATCGCTCCCCGCAAGTCTTACGCAGCTTGCAACAGCTCTACTCGTTCGGTCGGTTGGCAAACACAGGCTACTTATCAATTTTGCCCGTGGATCAGGGTATTGAGCACTCAGCAGGCGCTTCCTTTGCCCCTAACCCGATTTATTTTGATAGTGAAAACATTATTAAGCTGGCGATCGCAGCCGGGTGTAATGCGGTTGCCACGACGCTCGGAGTTTTGGGGAGTGTGTCGCGCAAATATGCCCACAAAATTCCGTTTATCGTCAAGCTCAACCACAACGAGCTACTGACTTACCCCAACAAATTCGACCAGATCATGTTCGCTTCTGTCGAGCAAGCTTGGAATCTCGGTGCGGTAGCGGTGGGGGCGACGATTTATTTTGGATCTCCAGAGAGCGATCGCCAAATTCAAGAAGTCAGTCAAGCCTTTGCTCTGGCTCATGAATATGGCATGGCAACGATTTTGTGGTGCTATTTACGCAACGATGCCTTTAAGCAAGACCAAGACTATCACCTCGCGGCTGATTTGACGGGACAGGCCAATCACTTGGGCGTGACGATTGAAGCTGACATTATTAAGCAAAAGTTGCCCGAACTCAATAACGGTTATCGAGCGGTAGCGCAAGCCACGGGTAAAAGTTATGGCAAAACCCACGATCGCGTCTACAGCGAACTAACGACCGACCACCCAATCGACCTGACCCGCTATCAACTGCTCAACTGTTACGCCGGACGCGCTGGGTTGATTAACTCTGGGGGTGCATCTGGTAAGAATGATTTTGCAGAAGCGATTCGCACCGCAGTGATCAATAAACGTGCAGGTGGTTCGGGTTTAATTTCCGGTCGCAAAACCTTCCAACGCCCATTTGATGAGGGTGTGAAGCTGTTTAATGCCATTCAAGATGTCTATTTATCACCGGATGTGACAATTGCCTAATGTTCTTAGGCGCACAACCACTGATGAATTAGGATATTCTGAACGAGTTAAACGCTCGGTTTTCTTGGTTTGGAGTCCGCATGAAGCTGGCAGCACGAGTGGGTCAGGTAAGCCCTTCCTTGACGTTAGCGATCGCCGCAAAGGCAAAGGCGATGAAGGCCGAGGGCATTGATATTTGTAGTTTCAGCGCTGGGGAACCCGATTTTGATACCCCAGCCCACATTAAAGAAGCTGCAAAAAAAGCCCTCGACGAAGGGAAGACCAAATATGGGCCGGCTGCGGGTGAACCGAAGCTGCGAGAAGCGATCGCCCAAAAATTGCAGCGCGACAATCAGTTGAACTATACCCCTGAGCAAATCGTCGTCACTAACGGGGGTAAGCATTCGCTGTTTAATTTGATGCTGGCATTGCTAAATCCGGGTGATGAGGTGATCATTCCGGCTCCGTATTGGCTGAGCTACCCCGAAATGGTGACGCTGGCGGCAGGGGTGCCTGTGATTTTGCCGACCGATGCCAGCAGTGACTATAAAGTAACGCCTGATCAGTTGCGCCAAGCGATCACGCCTCGCACGCGTTTGTTGGTGCTCAACTCGCCCTCCAACCCCACCGGAGTGGTTTACACCCCTGACGAAATTCGCGCGATCGCTCAAGTGGTGGTTGAGCAAGATATTCTCGTGGTTTCTGATGAAATCTACGAAAAAATGATCTACGGGGATGCCCAACACCTCAGCATCGGCTCGATCAATTCAGAAATCTTTTCGCGCACCATTGTTAGCAGTGGATTTGCCAAAGCCTACTCAATGACCGGATGGCGGATTGGTTTTTTGGCAGGCCCAAGTGACTTGATCAAAGCCGTCAGCACCATCCAGAGCCACAGCACCTCGAATGTCTGCACCTTTGCTCAATACGGAGCGATCGCAGCTTACGAAGGCTCTCAAGATTGCGTCGAAGAGATGCGCCAAGCCTTTGCAGAACGTCGCCAAGTGATGCTGGACTGCCTCAATGCCATCCCCGGCCTCACCTGCCCTAGCCCAGACGGTGCTTTTTACCTGTTCCCTAATATCAGCAAAACAGGTCTGAAGTCATTAGAGTTTTGTGACGCTTTGCTAGAAACTCAGCAGGTAGCGGTTATCCCTGGTGTAGCGTTTGGAGCCGACGACCATATTCGTCTCTCTTACGCAACGGATATGGCAACGATCAAAAAAGGCATGGAACGCTTAGAAAAGTTTGTCCGCAGCCGGATCTAATCTTTCCGTTATATAGCATAAGGGCGATCGCTAATTGGGAAAAGGCGATCGCTCCTATTGTTTAAGTAATATTCCCTATGGGTACAACTGCATAAATAGTTTTACAGCTAATATCAAGTTTACATAATTTGGGGAAGGCTAAGCATAGCTAACTTTAAAAATTCAGCAATGCTAGAGCCACTGACAAGTAATAAGTTCAAGAAAGTCTTTGATGATGTTAGCTCTTGGTTGGCAAAGAATATGCCTAATTTGCATACCAAGAAAAACTCAAAAGTTTTGTCCATTATGCTCCTTGAAAAACAGGGGTATGAAATTTCGCAAATCAACAAAATTGTAATCTCGATTTATAAGCTGAAAATTTATAAAAATAGTTATAGAGAAGCTACCCGAAGCCTTAGTGCAGTTCTCGGAGAGATAACAGGATGCCTTGAACAAGAAAAGTCAAAATTAAGGCAGCAATTTGAAAGAGACTTCGTAAACGCTGATAACTTCTATGAAAATGAAAGTTTTTGCTATATATCAGCTCAAGAATATCAAGCAGAAAAGTCAAAGTATGTACAATCTTGGATAGCCAAGTATTTAAGCTCAATAACACAGCCCGATCTTGAGCAAGCTGCGGCTATTGGATCAGTTAATGGACACGTGCAGGTGATAGCCAGAGCTGGAAGTGGAAAAACTTCTACTCTAGTCAATAAAGTTTTATTTTTACAGAAGCATTGCAAATTTGTACCTGAGCAGATATTGGTTTTAGCCTTCAATCGTAAGGCTGCTAGCGAGATTCGAGAACGGCTTGCTAAGCACCTACAGAATGGTCTTCCTCACGTGATGACTTTTCATGCATTAGCCTATTCTCTAGTACACCCTGAGGAAAAAATTCTCTTTAATGAACCCGACGGAGAGCAAAGTAAAAGCCGTGCTCTACAAACTGTCATTGATACTTACTTACGTGACTCAGAGTTTCAGAAAAAAATTTGTGCGCTAATGATGGCGCATTTTCGAGAGGACTGGGAGCGTATTGTTTCAGGTGGTTATGATAAGAGTCCTGAAGAGATATTGCAATACCGACGTTCGCTACCAAGAGAGAGCTTGAAAGGGGAATACTTGAAGTCTTTTGGTGAGAAGGTTATTGCAAATTTCTTATTTGAGCATGATATTAGTTACAAGTATGAGCGAAATTTCTGGTGGAGTGGCATTAATTATCGACCTGATTTTTCTATTCCTACGGGAGAGGATCAGGGATTAATTATTGAATACTTTGGCTTAAAAGGGGATACAGACTATGATGAGATATCAGAAAAGAAGCGGCAGTATTGGAAAGCTAGAGAACCAAATTGGTATTTAATTGAATTCAATCCAGATGACTTTAAGAGTGCTGGGGTAGAGGGCATGCATCTGCTACTTAAACAATCTCTCGAAAGTCATCAAATTCCTTGCCATCGCTTAAGTGAAAAAGAAATTTGGAAACGAATTGAAAATAGGGCTATTGATCGATTCACTAAAGCAATGGAAAACTTCATTCAGCGATGCCGAAAACTATTAATCACGCCAGAAAAACTGGTTGAGATGATAGTTTTTCATCACTGTCTAAATCCCATTGAAGAAGACTTTTTGGATTTGGCAGTAACGTTTTATAGAGCCTACCTTGAACGTCTCCAAATAACAGGCGAAGATGATTTTGACGGCCTAATCCAAAAAAGTGCAGAGCTGGTTGCATCAGGAAAAACTATATTTCGTCGATTATCTGAAGTTGGTGACTTAAAGATCCTTCGATATATATTGATTGATGAATATCAAGATTTTTCTAAGCTCTTCCATTGCTTAGTAGAAGCAATTCGAAAACAGAATTCTCAACTGCACTTTTTTTGTGTAGGTGATGACTGGCAGGCTGTTAATGGCTTTGCTGGCTCTGACCTCTATTTTTATCAAAACTTTGGGCAGCTTTTCCAGCCTTCTCATAGATTGACAATAGCAACTAATTATCGCTCAATCAGTTCGATTGTCAATATGGGTAATACATTAATGCAGGGATTTGGTACGCCTGCTCGTGCCTTTAACTCTATATCTGGAAATATTGCGATTGCTGATCTCAAAAATTTTCAGCCAGCACCGCAAGAGTTAAAAGATCATCCAGGTGATATCTTAACACCTGCTGTACTGCGTTTAGTAAATAAGGCATTTCAAGAAGGAAAAGAAGTCGTTCTACTAAGCCGAAAAAATAGTTTGCCCTGGTATGTCAACTATGGAAAACGCCACAATAATTCTAGAGAGGGCATACTTGGAAGATTTTTAGAACTCATACGTTCAAACTTCCCTAAAGAACTAAGGGCGAATATAACTATATCGACAGCACATAAATATAAAGGGTTAGAGAAGAAAGTAGTGATAATCCTGGATGCTGTTCCTCGCTCTTATCCATTGCTACATCCAGATCTGATTTTTACTCGTATTTTGGGTGAAACCATCGAACGCGTAATTGACGAAGAACGACGTCTTTTCTATGTTGCCTTAACTCGGGCTGTAGAAAGTTTGTTCATTATTACTGAAACGGGTAATTTTTCACCTTTTCTTGATAATCTACAGAGCAAGATGTCTATTCCTTTCCTAAACTGGTCTGACTGTCAACCTGTAGTTGGTGAAACAAGAAGAATTACTATTAAAATCAGCAATCAAAAAGGACGAGGTGGTAATGGTACTTTTGCAATCCGAGAATTGTTGAGGGCTGAAGGCTTCGCCTGGAAGAGTGAACTAAAATATTGGTGGCGAAGTTGCTTGAAACAGGGGTTTTCGGTGCAACTATTCTTTGAAGCTACTACGTGGATTTCTCATGCTGATGGGATCGAAGTTCAATTTTGTAATGATCTAGAGAACATACTAGCAAGCTATAACTTGGATGCTGGACAGTGGAAGTGCAATTTTGATAATCTCTCCAACCTCAAATCTTAGAGCCAGAATACTTGGTAGCGATCGCCTGTATAAAAATTCTCCTCAAGGCATTACAAAGCACCAGCAGATTTATAATTGAACGATGCAAATGCTTACGATCACCCGACCCGACGACTGGCATCTACATCTACGCGATGGTGCGGCACTGAAAGCGGTTCTGCCCCATACGGTGCGTCAATTTGCCCGTGCACTTGTCATGCCAAACTTGAAGCCCCCGGTACGCACGGTAGCCGATGCTGCGGCCTATCGCGATCGTTTAAGGGCAGTTTTTCAGGGACACCTAGTTATGCTGTCTAGGGGCGATCGCTGAATTGCTGAGTTATGAAAAGTGATCGCTCTTACACCTAAAATTTCTCAGGTTGTTGGAAATTTTCTACCAATAGTGCCTCCTTCTAACCAGCTTGCTCCTGTCCTACTCCTAAGCGCGAATATTCGCGTTCCTGAGCCAACAACTTCTGTTTACGTTCTAAGCCCCAGCGAAATCCACCCAATGAACCGTCGCTCCGCACCACTCGCTGGCAGGGAATTACCAGCGCTACGGGGTTAGTTGCACAAGCCCGTGCCACTGCTCGAACAGCTTGCGGTTGTCCGATCATTTCAGCTACCTGTGCATAGGAGCGAGTTTCGCCATAACTGATAGAGCGCAATATTTGCCAAACCCGCCACTGGAAAGCTGTTGCTGGCACATCCACAGGCAAATCCAAGTGAAGATTTTGACCTGCCAGGTGTTCCACGAGCGATCGAGTCCAAGATTGCAAACGTGCATCATCAGAGTCTAGTTCAGCTTTAGGAAGATCGTGCTGCAAGGTAGCTAATAGTGTTTCCGCTGAGTCACCCAAAGTTACGGAACAAAGACCCTTGGAGGTTGCCGCTATTAGCAAGAACCCCAATGAGCAAGGAACGATATTGCAAACATAACCTGTATGAAGCTCTGTCTTGAGCACGGGTATTACCTACTGATACTGTCGAGCCATTCTTAAGCGATCGCCCCTCATTATCACTCAAGCAATACTGCGTTTGTTTAGCAGCAATACATTACTTGATTGGCGATCGCGCCGCAAATCCCATCCAAACTACAGTCCATCCGTTCCCACCCACTCAAATTAATGAAGCTTTAAATCTCTTACGCATCGGCAAAATTGAAGGAGCTGCGGTTTTGGTTGTCGATGAACGGGGTAGTGGAGAGGAAGGCGATTGCAAAATACTTCTGTATCTTTCAGCCTCGACTTAATATTTGATCAGGCAATATTTCTAATCAACTCAACCGTTTTTGCATGAAGCGCTCCATCTCTTCAGTTCCCACATTCGATTCCATGCTTTTGCCCACAATCCAAGCTCTACAAATTTTGGGTGGTTCTGGGACAACTGAAGAGATTTACGAGCGAGTGATACAGCTACTCAAGTTGCCTGATGAAGTGTTGGAAATTCCACATGGCACTACATCGCAAAGTGAGGTGGAGTACCGGCTGGCTTGGAGTCGAACTTACTTAAAAAAATACGGATTGCTACAAAACTCAGCCCGTGGAGTTTGGTCTTTAGTATCAACATCTGTCGATCTTGATGAATTGGATGCCAAGGAAATTGTTAAAGCTGTTCGAGATGGCGACAAAAATAAAGCGACAAAGCCAGATGCTTCTGATGAGACTGTTACCGCTCTTGAAACTGAAACTTTAGAAGAACTTGCATGGCATCAACAACTTCATAAACTTCTTCTGTCATTGGAACCTGCTGCGTTTGAGCGTTTGGCACAACGTTTATTGCGTGAATCAGGCTTTATTCAAGTACAGGTTACGGGTAAGTCTGGTGATGGCGGTATTGATGGTGTGGGTATTGCTCGCATTAATGGCTTTTTGAGCTTCCATGTTTTGTTTCAATGCAAGCGTTATCAAGGCGCGGTTTCAGCTAGCCAAATTAGAGATTTTCGTGGAGCCATGCAAGGGCGCACTGATAAAGGCTTATTTATTACAACTGGAACATTTACCAGAGATGCGATTAAAGAAGCCACGCGTGATGGAGCGCCCCCAATCGATTTGATAGATGGTGAGCAGTTAGTTCAACGCCTCAAAGAACTTGGTCTTGGGGTCAAGATAACAATGATTGAATCTGTAGAGGTTGATAATAGTTGGTTTTCCAAGATCTGAACCAGATTCGCTAGAAGTTTACAGATTAAAACCCAAGCTTAATACCGACTGATGAAGCTTAGGATCGTATTTCATCATCTCTTGTCGTCCGCCGCCACAAAGTTTGAGGCATCAATTTTCTCACCTCGCTTTTTTCGCCATCTATATTTGTTCTGATACTCACGGCGCTGTTTAGTGACTTCGTACAAAACTATTCCCGATGTTGTGCCCAAATTCAGGCTCTCGATCATGCCAAACATGGGAATACTGACGCACATTTCACTGTGCTGTATGGCTAGGTCGCTTATACCTCTAGCTTCATTGCCAAACCACACAGCTAACTTGGTGTAGATAGTGTAGTCAGCTTCATCTAGGACAACATTTTTCATTCCCTTTATGTGTGGAGACGTGACGATAGACACGAATCGGTTTTTCTGTAGGTGTTCAAGACATGCTTCGGTGCTATCGAATCTTTTGACAAAGCTCCACTTGATTGCCGATACAGAAGTTTTTGAAAGTGATTTTTGCTCCCGCATTTCTAGCCAATCGTTAGGCAAGGCTTTTTTTGAATCGACGACGTATACCTTTTCTACCCCTAAGGCATTTACATTTCTTATGACCGTACCGATATTTTTAATATCACTTGAATCTTCGATGACAGCGATTAAGTTCTTGCATCTGTAAGCCTTGATCTCTTCCGCACGTTGTCGAATCGAACTCTTTTGACTTTTTTCATTTTCCATAAGGTTTCTGCCTGTATTGCTTTGATGTCTAACCATTTATTAGGCGTACTCTTTCTATCTAAAAACCATTATGGGGTGGTTAGGTAGAGTATTTTTGCGTAATTAGCTTTTTGAAGAATTTATGTGAAAAGTTTGGTGGGTTTTGAATTTTCCGAATCATTTTTACTTTTTGGGCGCTTTGGGTTGATGAGCGATCGCTCCTTCCCAACTAACAATCGCCCGTATCACAATTCTCCTCAAGGCATCAGAAAGCACCAGCAGTTTTATAATTGAACGATGCAAAAACTTACGATTACCCGACCTGACGACTGGCATCTACATCTACGCGATGGTGCGGCACTGAAAGCGGTTCTACCCCATACGGTGCGTCAGTTTGCCCGTGCGATTGTCATGCCAAACTTGAAGCCTCCGGTACGCACGGTTGCTGATGCTGCGGCCTATCGCGATCGCATCATGGCAGCGATTCCGGCGGGTCAACAGTTTGAGCCACTGATGACGCTCTACCTCACCGACAACACCAGCCCCGAAGAAATTATTGCGGCTAAAGAGTCTCAGTTTGTCAAAGCAGTCAAGTACTATCCAGCGGGTGCCACGACTAATTCAGACTTGGGTGTGACAGATATTCGTAAGTGCGATCGCGTCTTTGAAGCGATGCAGCAGGTAGACATGCCATTACTTCTGCACGGGGAAGTGACCGACCAAGATGTAGATATGTTCGATCGCGAGAAAGTGTTTATCGAACGACACTTGATCCCACTCAAGCAGCGATTTCCTGACCTGCGCGTGGTGCTTGAGCACGTTACTACCTCAGATGCGGTGCAG
>CBIHQL010000100.1:0-10503 GCA_966211855.1 uncultured bacterium | reverse complement strand
GCCTGATTTGTTTTTAGAAGCTATCTATCTGGCATATCAACGGCAATCATCACGATAGTTACATAGGGCGATCGCAAACGTCATCCCAATTCATCAATTATGCTTCCGTAAAGATCACTGTAAGGGCGGGTTTTGCTGTTGAACTAACAGCAGAGCCGATAACTATCTGCTAACCCGCCCCTACATTCGGTTAAACGTTAAGAGGCAGTACCGACCTTTTCAAATCGCAATTTGGCTCGCTTGATGTTGTCAGGAATGGAAACTGGATAGTCGCCTGTAAAGCAAGCTGAGCAGAAGTTATTGGGGTCGTCTTGAGTTGTGGTGAGCATTCCTTCCCAACTTAGATAGGCGAGGGAGTCTACGCCAATTTGCTCCCCGATTTCTTGCACAGACTTAGTCGCTGCGATTAGTTGGTCTTGGCTGTCGGTGTCGATGCCATAGAAGCAGGGGTGCGTGACGGGAGGCGAAGAAATCCGCATGTGGACTTCGGTGGCTCCGGCATCTCGCAATGCTTTGACGATCTTGCGGCTAGTGGTACCACGAACGATCGAGTCATCGACAATGATCACGCGCTTGCCTTCGAGCACGTCACGTAAGGGGTTGAGCTTCATCCGAATTCCGGCTTCCCGCATTGTTTGAGTCGGCTGGATAAAGGTACGCCCCACATAGCGGTTTTTGATCAACCCTTCTGCATAGGGAATCCCAGAAGCTTGCGAGAAACCGATCGCAGCGGGAACTCCTGAATCAGGCACTGCAATCACAATATCGGCCTCTGCCGGAGATTCTTGTGCTAATTGCCGCCCAATCCGCATCCGGTAGCTGTATAAGCTTTCACTGTGCATGACGCTGTCGGGACGGGCAAAGTAGATCATTTCAAAGATGCAGAGTTTGCGCTCTGGCTGTGGCGCCCACGGAAATGACGCTAACCCTGCTTCTGTGATCCACACCAGTTCGCCCGGTTCGACATCTCTCACAAAGTCGGCACCAATAATATCGAGGCCGCAGGTTTCAGAGGCGAGGACGTAGCGCAGAGGCTCGGTGGCATCGTGGGTTGGGAGGGTGCCAATGACCAGGGGGCGAATACCATTGGGATCGCGGACACCCATCATGCCTTTGGGGGTGCCAATCACGAGACTAAAAGCACCTTGGCAACGATTCAGCGCACTGATGGTGCCTTCGAGCCAATCTTTACCTCCGTTAACCTCTTCGGCGATCGCAAAGGCAATCAGTTCAGAGTCGGTGGTTGTCAGCAGGTTACAGTTGTTTTGCAACAATTCCTGCCGTAAGCTTTCGGTGTTGACTAAGTTACCGTTGTGAGCCAATGCAACAGGGCCAAGCCGCGTTTCAACCACTGCAGGCTGAGCATTGACTACTCGGCTCGAACCAGTGGTGGAGTAGCGGGTATGACCCACAGCCAAGTCACCCGGCAACTCAGCCAGCAGTGATTCGTTAAAAACTTGGGAAACTAACCCCATATCTTTGTGCAAATGCACGCGATCACCCTCAAAGGTGGCAATCCCAGCAGATTCTTGCCCCCGATGTTGTAAGGCATACAAGCCAAAGTAGGCGAGTTTAGCAACATCAGCTTCCGGGGACAACACCCCAAATACACCACAGGCTTCCTCGGGTTTATCGGGTCGAGCGCCACTGGCTTCGTCAAGCGTTGAACTAGCTAGCTCAAGAGACGCATCAGTGAACGCTGGATCAGAATAGTTGGGCATCATGCTGCGGATCAGCTCCTAGTAGGGTGTAGTGGATGCGGGGATTGAGAGCGAGACGTGAGGGAAATCAGCGATCGCCTTAATGTTTCTTTAATAATCCCACCAAAAACCTTAAACTTGACAACCTCCTGGCATAAACCAAGAGGTTTAGTATTTTTTGATACAGCTTATCAGGGGCATAGGGGCCTTTGCTGAGCCGCTAGCCCCTGATGGTTAGGTTCAGGGCACCAATCGCTAGTCGTTGAGAGCAAGTGCTCAAATCCTAAGGTTTCCAAATTGATGCAAAGCTGGGGTTAGACTGCGAGACGGCGTTCAATGGCGGTTTGCCAACGATCGCTCATATCTGCAATGCTAGCGTCGATCACAGGGAGGTTGGGGGTAATTACCACCCGGAATGCCGTACTTTGATCTCCAACTTGACCCAATTTTTGCCAGCGATCGCTTAAGTGCGTTTGTAGATAGGATTCCCACTCTTCGGCTTGATCGGGCGCGACAGACACCACAATTCTGGCTCCACCTTCGCCAAACAAGATTTGATCCCAACGGGTAGAAGCAGATAAATGGTTAGCATCTAAGGTGATTTCTGCACCTTTTTGACCGCTGATACAAGCTTCAGCCAAGGCGATCGCGAGTCCACCCTCTGCACAGTCATGGGCCGATCGCACCCATCCTTGTTGAATGCCAGCCCGACATACTGCTTGCACTTGCCGCTCTAGGTCAAAATCAATCACAGGCGGTTGACCTGCGACCGTGCCGTGAACGCTAGCCAAATATTCTGAGCCGCCTAAGGTGACTTGCGTCGATTCAGTGGTATCCCAACCCAAGCCCAGCAGGTAGATTACATCACCCGTCGATTGCCAACCCTGACCGCAAATTCGCTGCAAATCGGGTACTAAGCCGACCATACCGACCACCGGAGTTGGGTAAATCGGTTGCGGCTTACCTTCAGAGTCGAGGGTTTCGTTGTAGAGCGAGACATTGCCACCCGTGACAGGGGTACTAAATTCGCGGCAGGCTTCGGCTAAACCTCGGCAAGCTTCGGCTAACTGCCAATAGCCGATCGGTTTTTCGGGGCTACCAAAGTTGAGGTTGTCGGTGACCGCTAAGGGTTCGGCTCCCACACAACTGAGGTTTCGCGCCGCTTCAGCCACAGCCGCCTTAGCTCCTTCGTAGGGATGCAAATAAACGTAACGGGGGTTACAGTCTACAGTTGCTGCCACACCTTTTTGGGCTTCGCTGGGTGAGGCATTGACAGGTCGGACGCGCACGATCGCGGCATCCGCGCCACCGGGCATCAAGACTGTGTTGTTTTGGACTTGATGGTCGTATTGGCGATACACCCAGCGCTTTGAGGCGATCGTTGGGGTGTCGAGCAGTTGGAATAGCACCTCATTCCAAGTTTGAGTTCCACCCGCAATTTCTAGACCAGCCGTTGAGCAAGGGGGTAGGCGATCGCTCGTCCATTCCCAAGCTTTGCGGGCATATTCAGGGGGTTCTGCAGGCAGTTCACGATGATAAATGGGGGTATTGTCTGCCAACGCCGTCGCGGGGATTTCTGCCGCCACTTCACCCTGGAAGAGAATCCGTACAATCGGCTCAGCGATGACGGTACCAGCGACGACTGCGTGTAAGCCCCAGCGCTCGAAAATATCGATTAATTCTTGCTCACGGCCTTTGTGCGCTACAAACAGCATCCGCTCTTGCGACTCAGACAGCAGATACTCGTAGGGCACCATACCTGTCTCGCGGACGGGAATCAGATCTAAATCTAATTCAATGCCCACACCGCCTTTTGCAGCCATTTCTGAAGTTGAGCAGGTGATTCCGGCAGCTCCCATATCTTGAGCAGCGGCAACGGCTCCGGTTTTGAAGGCTTCTAGGCAGGCTTCAATCAGGGATTTTTCTAAGAATGGATCACCCACTTGCACGGCTGGGCGATCGTCCATTGACTCGTCGCTGAGTTCGGCACTGGCAAAACTAGCACCCCCCATGCCGTCGCGTCCGGTGGTTGAACCGACGTACAGCACTGGGTTGCCAATTCCTACGGCTCCTGATTTGACGATTTCTGAGGTTTCCATCAGCCCCATCGCCATCGCATTGACCAGCGGGTTGCCAGCATAGGCGGGGTCAAAATAAACTTCGCCACCCACTGTCGGCACGCCTACACAGTTGCCGTAGTGAGAAATGCCCTCAACTACACCCTGAAACAAGCGCCGCGTCCGAGCTTCTTCTAACGAGCCAAACCGCAGCGAGTCGAGAATCGCGATCGGGCGGGCTCCCATCGTGAAGATATCCCGTAGGATGCCCCCAACTCCGGTCGCTGCCCCTTGGAATGGCTCAACGGCGGAGGGGTGGTTGTGTGACTCAATTTTGAACGCTAGACGCAGGCCATCTCCTAAATCAACGACTCCAGCGTTTTCTCCTGGCCCGACCAAGATGCGATCGCCTTCCGTCGGGAACTGCTTCAACAGCGGGCGAGAGTTCTTATAACAGCAGTGTTCTGACCACATCACCCCAAACATGCCTAACTCAGCTTTGTTGGGGTGCCGACCCAGTCGGTTGACAATTTCTTCGTATTCTTCAGGCTTTAACCCTTCTGAAGCAATTTCTTCTGGAGAAAAGGGAGCAGAGGAAATGGCGGACATAGCATCCTTCGCGCAAACGGAACAGGTTTCAATTTTATCGGCATTTTTAAGGATTCCTCGTGCCGATCTCAACGACTTGGATTGCCCCTAGGTTTGAGGAATTAATTTTTCTAAGTTGTGTGAGACGATTAAAATTGTGGAAAATGAGATGGTTGTCAATCAGGACGAACACTAATGACTCCTTCACTCGCGAACTTTCTGTATAGCTTGCTCTGGGGCGCTGTAATTGTGGTCATCCCCGCAACGGTTGGTCTGATTTTCATCAGCCAGAAAGATAAAATCCAACGCTCTTAATGCTTTGCTTGAGTTTCAAATCATTTTTTGAAAATTGCTCACTACGCTATTACAGCGGTTGAAGCCAGCCCGTGGTCAACCTCAGACTTGATTGCCAAACCATTTCAGTCGTTCGGCGATTACTATCTGAGGTTTTTTTGTAGGGCATAAACCCGCTGCTAGAGTGGAGGTTTTTAGCGAGACTCGTTAACATAGGACTGACTTAGGAGTAAAGTAACTGCCATGGTAAACGTCGGACTTAGCTGGAGCAGTATGGTGGGCATTGCTCTGGCGATCGCTGGAGCCGCCCTCTACTTTCTACGCTCAGTGCGTCCGGGTCTTGCCCGAGATCACGATATTTTCTTTGCTGCCGTCTCGCTGCTCTGCGGTGGCATTTTGTTTTTTCAGGGCTGGCGACAAGACCCGATTCTCCAATTTGGTCAGTTCCTACTAACTGGGTCAGCTATTTTCTTTGCGGTTGAAAGTATTCGACTTCGAGGAGTGGCAACCGAGCAGGCGAAACGGAGCACTCCCATTGTCGATGATGAGCGCCCTGTCAGCAGTGTGTATCGGGCAGAGTTGGATGAGCTGAATCCTTACGAAGAGGAAGAAGAGCGGATCTCGCCACGCCGACGCATTCGGGGTACTCGCGATAGCTATGCCACTCGCGAAGATGAATACTACGAAGATGAAGCACCCCGGCGGCGACCGATTCGCCCCAGTCGTGATGAACGGCTTGGCGCTGGCGATCGCACAACTCGACGACGGCCCCGCCCTTCCATGCCTGCCGCAGAAATAGATGATAGTGCTGATTTTTCGGCTGATATTGACGATCGCCCGGTGAGTCGCCCTCGCCGTAACAGCAATACGAACGGTTCCGGTAGTAGTGCTCGCTCTGGTCGTGACCCTGCCGCCCCCAAGCCGAGAAGCAACCGCCCACCCCGCTCAGGAGCCAACCGTGGCACGAATGCGGAGTCTAGCGATTATGTCGATTACCAGCCGATCAATTTTGGGGATGACGAATCTGACAACTCTGCCAATTTTGATTAAGTCTGATTAGCTTCAAAATTTAGCTGAATAATCCACCCAATCAGTCACTAGCGAACCCAAGTTAGTGGCTGGTTTTTGTATGCGGTTGCGCGATCGCTGGTCAGTCTATTTTCGTTCTTTAAACGCAATCATCAGAAATCTTGATTTTGTCTTTCATCAAAATCTGAAATTCACAAGCTTTAGCAGCCATAGTAAATTATGTAGATTTTGCAAGGAGAAATGCACCAATGTCATCCGATAGGCGCACGCCCCCAGAGCCAACACGGTATTGGCATGTTCCTTGGCTGGCTCGACTGAGTGAGCGTAACCCGTTGACCCTATCACGCTGGGTCTTACTTTGGGCGGCTGTAGGCACCGTAGGTGGTCTGTTTGCTGCAGTTTATTGGAATCTTTTAGAGTTACTGACGCGGCTTTTAGAGCAAGTGAGTGGGCCACAATTGTTGTGGTTGATGCCTCTAGCAGGTTTAGCGATCGGCTTGGTGATTCACTGGCTAGGCAACCCCGGTGAAATTGCATTAATTGTCGATAACATCCATTTTCGCGGGGGACGGATCGACAATCGCAAAAACCCCTCGATGATCTTGGCCTCACTTTTGAGCATCGCTGCGGGGGGAAGTGCGGGGCCAGAAGCACCTCTGGTACAAGTGACGGGTTCACTAGGCACTTGGGTCGGCGATCGCTTTCGTTTAGATGGCGAAAATCTCCGCACTATGAGCTTGGTAGGCATGGCCTCTGGGTTTACCGCTTTATTTGGTGCCCCCCTCGGCGGTGCGATGTTCGCTCTCGAAATTTTGCATCACCAGCATGTCGTCGAATACTACGAAGCCTTGTTACCTGCGATCGTGGCAAGTTGTTCGAGTTACCTGATATTTGCTGCGATTACTCGCCTAGGCATTGCGCCCACCTGGAGCTTTCCGCAGTACAGCTTAGAAAATATTGATGACTTTGCCTTAGCGATCGTCTACGGCATGGTTGGCGCAGCGGCAGGATGGATCTTAATTACAATCTTTCGAGTTTGCGATCGCCTATTCGCCCAGATTCGACCCGTTTATCTGCGCACCACGTTAGCAGGGCTGGGGCTAGGAATTTTAGCGACTCTATTTCCGCTCACACGTTACTTTGGGCATCACGAGTTAGAAGTTGTGATCACCAGCCAGTTAACCGTGGCAGTGCTCTTAGGGCTGGCTTTTGCCAAGATGGCTGCAATTAGCATCACCGTTACGGGCGGCTGGCGAGGTGGCTTTATCATTCCGGTCTTTTTTACTGCCACTTGCTTGGGTAAAGCGATCGCACTGCTATTACCGGGTTTAAATCCAGCCTTAGCAATGATTGGTGTCATGGCAGGCATGAATGCAGCCGTGACTCGCACCCCAATTAGTACAACGTTATTGTTGGCAAAACTGACCGGAGTTAGCTCTTTTACCCCCATCTTGTTCGCCAGCTTAATTGGCTTTTTCTTAGCTCCTAAAGTCCCCCTAATTGCATCTCAACTTAAAACCCCTCAAGAAGCCGAAGAAGCCACCCATCCAGCAGCCTAAGGATTTCTTGAGAGGTGATATTGGGTTATCAAGTTTGTTCAAGACTTTGGCTATTAAGGTCTCAAACCCAACCAAGTCCAGAAATCTTGATGGGTGAAAAATTGCATGATGAGCAAGCCCACAAAGCCAATCATGGCAAAGCGACCATTGATTTGCTCAGCATAGGCAGTCCAGCCAAATGCTGGTTCGGGGCGATATTCAGTCTCAGGCTTGGGGGCTGTGGGCGTAGCAGTAGTTTCAGAATTCATGACAGACTCAACAACATCAGCGAACTAGCAGACTAAGGCCGATTTTTAGCCTGTTCTGACTCTACCGTCAAACTCTCTACCGACTCAACCAGCGATCGCACTTGAGCCGTACCTTGCGAGGGGTGAAAAGTAAAGGGGAACTTACCACTGACCAACATCCGCGCCCCTAACTCACCCATGGAAAACAACCCCTTCAAGTCTCGGAAAGAGTTGCTAACGACCCGCAGCCCAAATAGGCGCTCATCAATCCAACCCCCTTTTTTCACCAGATCAACCAAGACCTTGCGGTGGCGAATCGGGCGGCTTTCAGGAATGGCATCACTGACCAAAATCTCGTGCTTAATCTTGCTAATTTGATCGAGCGGCGCGACATCCATGGGGCAGACCGAATTGCAATAGAAGCAGCGGGTACAGCCCCAAACACCCTGAGTGCCCTCGTTATATTTGGCGAGGCGATTAGCGGTTTGGTCATCGCGTGAATCTGCCAGGGTGCGGTAGGCTTTGGCTAAGGCATGGGGGCCAACAAAATCTGGGTTGACTTCCCGCGCATTACATTCGGAATAGCAAGCGCCACACAAAATACAATTGCCTGTTTGGTCGAGACGCGATCGCTCAGCCGGAGTCTGCAAAAACTCACGTTCTGGTACCCGACGAGCCGCTGTACTCACATAAGGGTCAACCGCTTTGAGATGCCCCCAAAAACTCTGCATATCAACGACTAAATCTTTGATCACTGGCATATTGCCCATGGGTGCGATCGTAATTTCGGGGATCGAGTCAGTTGGCTGATTCTGCAAAACTGCTGTATCTGCGATCGCCTGTAATCTCTCTAACTCATGACCCACATTTTCTTTGCACGCCAATGCAGAGCGACCATTAATTCGCATTGAGCAGCTACCACAAATTGTATTGCGACAATTTTTCCGAAACGCTAAACTACCGTCTTGCTCCCATTTGATGCGATTTAAGCAATCGAGAATGGTCATCCCAGGGTCAACATCTAGCTGATAGGTCTGAACCCTAGCAGATGCGTTTTGTTGCCGTCGGGTTACCTTAAAAAGAACTTGCATGGTCAAAACCAAAAGCGAGAAAATTATCAGATAAAATTCCCGAATTCTTAAATTTGCGGCCCCGACAGGAGAATTTTCTGAGGCTCTAAGAATCGGTGTTTCATGACTAGACTGGCAGATCACTGATCCCCAATGCCTTTAGTGTAAGCCTGAAATTTTGAGTCGTGGGCAATGACAACACTGCGTTACAAGCTGGCATCTCGACAAAATTCTAAGAGGCAATCTACTGCTTGCGGATGTAAGGGGCAGTTGACATGCTTTTACAAAAGTTTTATCAAAACTGCAGAATAAAGACAGCTACAAACTTGACTTTCCTGCTAGTTAAGTCTGCGATCGCAAGTGCGGAAAGTGACTGCCTCTTATTGCTTGTTTCGGTTAATCAGGCTGATCTTTTGGCTGAGAAGCTATTTCTCGAAGCGGCTGCCTCAAAAATCACCGCGATCGCTTTGAATGACTCTAAGCTCCCTTGAGCGCCTTTAAGACTACTGTCTTCACTTGTCAAAGCTTCGATAGACAACTAAAATACTTGCCATTAGAAATTTTGGCTGAACAAAGGTTAAACATTGACCCCAAAATCAGCAAAGCCAAAGCACAATATTCAAGATCAAATTAATTAGTAAACATCTTGTCAAAACATAGAGATTTGAGGATATATTTTTTATAAAGCCCAACATTTTCTTACAGACCCTCTTAGAGCGTGAAGGATATTTTGCAAGGTGATGACTGAAACTGAAATTGCTGCCACTCCATTAACGGGCAAGGCACTACTTCAAAAAGTAAAAGAACTTTCCCACTTGCCGCGCCGAGAAACGGCAAAGCGCTGTGGCTACTATACAATCACAAAAAATGATCAGACCCGCGTCAATTTAACTGACTTTTATGACGCACTCCTCGCGGCTCGAGGTATTCCTCTCAGCCCTGAAGGTTCTAAAGATGGTCGTGGCAGAGAACCGACCTACCGAGTGAGTGTGCACAAAAATGGTCAAATTGTGATTGGTGCTACCTATACCCAAGCAATGGGCTTAAAGCCAGGAGATGAATTTGAGATCAAGCTGGGTTATAAGCACATCCACTTGATTCAGATTGATGCTGACAAGAATGGCGCTCGTGATACTGAGTTAGATGACGAGGAATAAATTTATTTCTTGATGTCTTAACTGAAGGGAAATAACAAAATAAAGCTGAGGCAAGGAGCCTACAGGTAAAGTCTCTACAAAAATCTAGGCGACAAGATGCAGCGATCGCTGCGATAAAACATCCTAAAGCTAGGATTTGTCTAGAGAAACTTGAAGATTGGTAGTTAATGAGCGATAAAAGTCAGTAATGGCTACCCACCTGTTAGCTTCATTGGGTTAGAAAATGCATCTTTTTGAATGATGGATTGAGACATTTGCCTGGTTGCAGTACTGCTCCTCACCACGCTAGGCTCCAACGCTTTATTTTTGTTTCGTGATATCCCCTGACCATGTGGAATTTAGCAACTCACCCAATGATTCTGTCTCTTCAAGGAGTTCCGGCAATCATTTGGGGGGTTGCTTTTTTTCTAGTTTGGATTGGCTTGTGGTTACCCTTAGGGGTGCCCCTGGCGATCGCGCTGAAATGGCGACCTGGGCAACCCATTACGCCTCAACAAAAACTGCCTTTAGTTGCCTCTCTTTATCTATTAGTCCCGCTGCTTTTATGGGGTGCTGCCCAACTTCAAGGCACGACAATCGCGAGTTACGGATTCACCACTTGGCCCCATTTTTGGCGATCGCTGGCTTTAGGGTGGGCCATTGGTGCTGGCGGTTTAGCAATTTTGTTTGGCTGTGAATTTGGTTTGGGCTGGTTGCAATGGCAGCGACCCAAAATGCTAGAAACGGCTGAAAAGTCTCCGGCTCAAGTTTTCTCACTCCTGAGTTCCGTTCTACTGCCAACCCTCTTCTTGGGGTTGTGGGTGAGCGTGACCGAAGAATTTA